>JBFXKH010000011.1:0-4856 GCA_050173995.1 Lysobacterales bacterium
AAAGATGGAAATCAGCAAGTACGACCCGGTGGTGCGCAAGCACGTGCCGTACAAGGAAGCCAAGATCAAGTAATTCGATCTGCGCATCGCTGAAAGAGAACCCGCCACGGCTGGTTTTTTTTCGATTTGGCGACGCCGCCGCCGGTGCGCATCGCAGTGGGTTCGGCCTACACTGCGCGGATGCCCGAACTTCCCGAAGTCGAAACCACCCGCCGCGGGATCGAGCCGTACCTGCTCGGTCGCACCGTCACCCTGGCGCGGCTGTACCGGCCGGACCTGCGCTGGCCGATTCCCGCGGCGATCAAGCGCTGCCTGGTCGGCGAACGCATCAGCGCGGTGGCGCGCCGCGCCAAGTATCTGCTGCTCCACACCGAACCCGGCGCGGCGCTGCTGCATCTGGGCATGTCCGGCAGCCTGCGCATCCTGCCCGCGGGCACGCCGCGCGGATTGCACGACCACGTCGATCTGCTGCTCGATTCCGGGCAGATGCTGCGCTTCAACGACCCGCGCCGCTTCGGTTGCCTGCTGTGGCAGCCGGCCGGCCAGGTGCATGCACTGCTGGCAGCACTCGGGCCGGAGCCGCTGGACGCCGATTTCGACGGCGACTATCTGTTCCGGCTGAGCCGTGGCCGCAGCCTTGCGGTCAAGGGGTTTCTCATGGACCAGAAAGTGCTGGTCGGGGTCGGCAATATCTATGTCGCCGAAGCCCTGTTCGCTGCCGGTGTGCGCCCGGTCCGCGCCGCGGGCACGGTCAGTCGCCGCGAATACCAGGCGCTGGCCGAAGCCATCCGCCGCATCCTCGGCCAGGCGATCGAACGCGGTGGCACCACCCTGCGCGATTTCATCCGACCTGACGGCGAGCCCGGCTACTTCGAGCAGGAACTGATGGTCTACGGCCGCGGTGGCGAGCCGTGTCGGGTCTGCGGCAAGGCAGTGCGGGTCAGCCGCGACCAGCAGCGCTCCAGCTTTTATTGCCCGCGTTGCCAGCGCTGATCGACCGTTCAGAGGACAGAGGACGGAGAACAGGGAACTGGGAACTGGGAACTGGGAACTGGGAACGGGGGCAGCAAAGGCGTCGTCCCGGCGAACGCCGGGACCCAGTGTCAGGGGTGTCGTTACTGTCGCCACTGGACCCCGGCGTCCGCCGGGGCGACGACACTTTCTTTTCCCTGTTCCCTGTTCCCAGTTCCCTGTTCCCTGTTCCCTGTTCCCTGTCCTCTGTCCTCTGTCCTCTGTCCTCTGACCAATGGCACAGCCCGGCGCGGTGCGGGCTGGCTACACTTCGGGTTTGCACCTAAGGGAGTACCCCATGCCCCATGCGTTCCGGCCACGCGCCATCCTGTCCACCCTCGGCCTGCTCAGCTTCGGCCTGATCGGCTCGGCGGCCGCCGAGACTTTGGTGCTGCGGTTTCCGGATATCTCCACCCGCCAGATCACCTTTGTGCATGCCGGCGATATCTTCGTGGTCGGCCGCGAAGGCGGCACCGCTGTGCGGCTGACCGCCGACCCCGGCCAGGAGCTGTACCCGAAGTTTTCGCCGGACGGCAACTGGATCGCGTTCAGTGCCGAATACAGCGGCAGCCGCCAGGTCTACGTGATGCCGGCGAGCGGCGGCCGACCGCGCCAGCTCACCTGGTATTCCGACATCGGCCCGATGCCGATGCGCGGCGGTACCGATAACCGCGTGCTCGACTGGTCGCCGGACGGCAAGAACATTCTGGTGCGCATGAACCGGGTCGCCCAGGACGAACGCGGCGGACGGCCGTACCTGGTGCCGTTCGCCGGCGGGATGGAAACCCCGCTGGCGATTCCAGAGAGCGGCGGCGGCATGTTTTCGCCGGACGGCCAGAGCATCGTCTACACCCCGATTGACCGCGATTTCCGCAGTTGGAAGCGCTATCGCGGCGGCCGCGCCCAGGATGTCTGGACTTACGATCTGGCCAACAACCGCTCGCAGCAACTGACCACTTTCACCGGTACCGATCACCAACCGATGTGGCTGGGCGATGCGATCTACTTCGCCTCGGATCGCAGCGGCACGCTCAACCTGTATCGCTTGCCGGTCGGCAGCGACGACGCCCGCCAGGCGCCGCAGGCGGTGACCCATTTCACTGATTTCGACGTGCTGTGGCCGAGCGCCGGCCCGGACGGCATCGTGTTCGAAAACGGCGGACGCCTCTGGCGCTTCGACCCGGCCAGTGGCGAAAGCAAGGCGCTCTCGATCACCGTCGCCAGCGACGAAGCGACCAGCCTGCCGACGATCAAGAACGTCAGTGCCCAGATCGAATCCTTCGACCTTTCGCCGAACGGCCAACGCGCGGTGTTTGGCGCCCGTGGCGAGATATTCAGCGTGCCGGCCAAGGACGGCGCGGTACGCAATCTGAGCCGCAGCCCGGCCGCGCGCGAGATATCAGTGAGCTGGTCGCCCGATGGCGCCAACATCGCCTACCTGTCCGATGCCAGCGGCGAATATGAAATCTACCTGCGCGCCCAGCACGGCCAGGGCGCGCCGCGCCAGATCACCCACGACAGCGCGATTTGGATCAACCCGCCGGTGTGGTCGCCGGATTCGCGCCTGCTCGCCTTTACCGACCAGAATCTGCGTCTGCGCGTGGTCGATATCGAAACCGGCAAGCTGAGCGAGGCCGACCAGGGTCGCTACGACGAGATCGCGCACCTGGCCTGGTCGCCGGATTCGCGTTTTATCGCCTATGAAAAGACCGGGCCTTCGCATGTACCGACGATCTGGCTGTACACCCTGGACAGCGGCAAGGCCGAGCAGTTGCTGTCCGACACCGCGCCCAATCAGTGGCCGAGTTTCGACCCGGCCGGGCGCTATTTGTATTTCGTATCGCGGCGCGATTTCAATCTGACCAACAGCGAGTACGAGTTCAACTATTTGTACACCCGTGCCAGCCGCATCTATGCGGTGAGTCTGGCCAATGACGGCCCCAGCCTGGCCGCGCTCAAGAGCGACGAGGCCGAACCCGCTCCGGCCGCCAAGCCGGTCGACAAGAACCGGCTGCGCATCGATAACGCCGGTTTCGACCGCCGCGTGGTCGCCCTGCCGATCCCGCCGGGCAGCTACGCTGGGCTGAGCGCACTGGACGATGGCTTGATCTTCCTCAGCCAGAACGACGAAGAGCCCGAGCGCGGCGCCAAGCTGTTGCGCTATTTCTTGACCGAAGACAAACCGCGCCAGATCGCCGATGACGTGGCCGGCTACGTACTCTCCGCCGATCGGGAAAAACTGCTGCTGCGGCAATCGCAGTCCTGGTCGATCGTCGCGCCCAAGGCCGATGTCGATCTCGCCGCCGGCAAGCTCGATCTGTCCGCGCTGGAACTGCGCATCGACCCGAAGATCGAGTGGCCGCAGATGTTCACCGATGCCGGCCGCATCCTGCGCGACTGGTTCTACGACCCCGGGCTGCACGGTGGCAGCGAACGCTGGGCCGCGGTGCGCGCGCGTTACGCGCCCCTGGCGGCGGCGGTGACCAGCCGCGCCGACCTGGATTATCTGCTGCACGAACTGGCCGGCGAATTGAATGCCGGCCACACCTATGTGCAGGGCGGCGACCAGGTCGCGATCGCACGCAAGCCCGGCGGTTTCCTCGGCGCCGAATTCTCGGTCGATGACTCCGGCTATTTCCGCATCGAACGGATTTTCCCCGGCGAAAACTGGTCGCCGGATTTCCGCTCGCCGCTGACCGAGGCCGGTATCGAAGTGCGCCCCGGCGAATACTTGATCAGCGTCGATGGCATCGACGCACGCACGGTCAACAACGTCTATGCGCTGTTCGAGGGCAAGGCCGAGCGCGTGGTCGAGATCGGCGTCGCCGCCACGCCCGATGCCGGCAAGGCACGGCCGCTGCGGGTACGCCTGCAGAAAAGCGAACGCTGGCTGCGCTATCTCGACTGGGTGCAGAGCCGGCGCGCCATGGTCGATCGGCTGAGTGGCGGTCGGATCGGCTACCTCCACCTGCCGAATACCGCCGTCGAGGGCAATCGCGAACTGATGAAGGGCTTCCTCGCCTACGCGCACAAGGACGCGCTGATCATCGACGACCGCTACAACGGCGGCGGCTTCATCCCCGACCGCATGATCGAAATGCTGGCCAGACAGCCGCTCAACTACTGGAAGCGCCGCGGCCTGGAACCGCAGGCCACACCATTGCTCTCGCACCCCGGACCCAAGGCGATGCTGATCAATGGCACCTCCAGTTCCGGCGGCGACGCCCTGCCCTATTACTTCCATAAACTGAAACTCGGTCCGTTGATCGGCACCCGCACCTGGGGCGGTCTGATCGGCATCAGCGGCAACCCCGGACTGGCCGACGGCGCGATTATGCTGGCCCCGACCTTCCGCTTCCTCGACACCGACAATCAGTGGGCGGTGGAAAACCAGGGCGTGGCCCCGGACATCGAAGTGATCGACCGCCCGGAAGCGATCGCCGCCGGCCAGGATCCGTCGATCGAGCGCGCCGTCAGCGAACTGCTGAAAGCACTGGAAGCCTCGCCGCCCAAGCCCGTCGTCGCCCCGCCCGCGCCCATGCAATTCTGAGCCGCGGGAGTCGGGAGTCGGGAGTTGTGGGAGCGACGGCACGTCGCGACGGTCGCCGACATCGACGGTCGCGACGTACCGTCGCTCCCACAAATTGGGCTTCGAAGCCCCGTAGGATGGGTCAAGCGCAGCGGACCCATCAATGGTGGGTCAAGCGCAGCGGACCCATCACGCCACCGCCAACAATTCGTCCTTGACCAGGTGCAGGCGAATCGCAGCGGGTGCGTGCTGGTCGAAAAAGTAGGCCGAAACCGCCTGACGTACCTGATTGCGTAATTCGCTCCAACTATCGGCC
>JBFXKH010000011.1:4956-43166 GCA_050173995.1 Lysobacterales bacterium
TCACGCCACCGCCAACAATTCGTCCTTGACCAGGTGCAGGCGAATCGCAGCGGGTGCGTGCTGGTCGAAAAAGTAGGCCGAAACCGCCTGACGTACCTGATTGCGTAATTCGCTCCAACTATCGGCCTGGCTCACAATGTCATGCGATAGACATTCCGCCACATAGCCACCATCGGATTCCTCGGTAACGACAAACACAATTTCCACGACATCCTCCGCCATGCTTGGGTGGACTGGCCGGCAACTGCCGCTTGCTGCTGTCGGCCAGTGTAGCAAGCGCGGGAGTCGGGGGGTCGCTCCCACCGGATGATCTACTTGCCCGCGGGACGGTCGCTGGCCTTCGGCGACTTTTTGGCGCGCGGATGCGCGGCGTCGTAAACCCGCGCCAGATGCTGGAAATCGAGGTGGGTGTAGATCTGCGTGGTGGCGATATCGGCGTGGCCGAGCATTTCCTGCACCGCGCGCAGGTTGCCGCTGGATTCGAGCAGATGGCTGGCGCAGGAATGCCGCAGCAGATGCGGATGCACGCGCTTCCACACACCCTGCTGCTGCGCCCAATACTTGAGCCTGGCCTGCACCGTGCGCGGTACGATCGCGGCGCCGTTGCGACCGGTGAAGATCGGCTGCTCGCCGCCGCCGCCGCTGTGCGCACGCCAGGCCTTGAGTGCCGCCAGGGCCGGGCCGCCGACCGGCACCACCCGGGTCTTGCTGCCCTTGCCGATCACCCTGAGCATGCCGTCCGCGCTGTCCAGCGCGCTCCAGCGCAGATCGCACAATTCCGCCAGACGCAGCGCCGAGGAATAGAACAGCTCGAACATGGCCCGATCGCGCAGGGCGATCGGGTCGTCGCCCGGGATATCCAGAAAAGCGCCCATCTCATCGGCGTCGAGCACGTTCGGCAGTTTGCGCGGCGACTTCGGGGCAGCGAGACCCTGCGCCGGATTGCCCGCCGCCAACTGCTCGCGCAGCAGATAACGATAGAAACTGCGGATCGCCGACAGCCGACGCGCCAGCGAACGCCCGCCGAGCCCGCCGCGATGGGCAGCGGCGATATGCGCACGCAGGGTTTCGCTGGCCAGCGCCGACCACCCGACCGTGGGCTGGCTGCCATCGAGCCAACGATCCAACGCACAAAGATCATCGCGATACGCCGCCAGGGTGCGCGGCGACAACCGCTTCACCACCGCCAGGTGCTCGATGAATCGCTCGATCAATACCCGCCGCGGCTCGTTCATGGTCGCAGCCTAGCGCAAGCCGCAGGGCCACGAGCGGAACATCGCTGACCAGGGCCGGTGGCAGGAATGTGCGCATGTTTTGCACCTTTCCCTGCGCACTGCGATGGCAGAAACACCATGGATCGCTAGACTGCGCCTTTCGGTTGCCCGGCGTCGCGGACGGACGTTCGATCGGTCCACCTGCCATGGTTTGGCCTGGTGAACCGTGGGCGCAATCGATGACCTTTTGGATGGGACCTTGAGGAGCATGCCAATGAAAACGATGGTGTTCGCATCCACGCCGGTTCGCCGGTTCGCGCAATACGTGTTCCTGTGCGGGCTGCTGCTGTCGCCCAGCGCCCGTGCCCTTGAATTGCTGGTCCCTGCCTATGCCAATCCATGCTGCAACGACGGACCCGCGATGTGGAGCAGTCTGGTCAACAGCGCCCAGGGCCATGGCGGAAACATTCAGATCATTCTCAATCCAGCCAACGGACCCGGCGCCGTGCCGATCGACCCGAACTACGTCAACGCCCTTGGCCAGGGCGCTCTGATCGATTTTCGCAGTGCTGGCGGCATCACCTATGGTTATGTCCCGACCGGTTTCGCGCAACGTCCGATTTCCGAAGTCGAGGCCGACATCGACACCTACTATTCTGCAGCCTATTGGCGCGGCGTAGGCGTCCAAATCCAAGGCATCTTTATCGACGAGATGTCTAACGACTTGGCCAAGGTCCCGTATTACCAAGCACTGCGAGACCATGTACACAGCAAGTCGTCGCTGGCGCGGGTCATCGGCAATCCGGGCACTGGCTTCGTGAACAACCCGAGTCAACAAGCGCTCTTTACGGCGAACGACTATCTCCTGTCGGTGGACACCTTGATGAACTTTGAAGGCGCCGGCAGCGACTACCGCGCTGGTTTGCCGTCACCGCCATGGATTGGTTCCTTTCCGAGCAAGCGCTTCGCCCATGTGATCTATGCGGAAACACTCCCGGCCGCCATGATGCAGGACTTGATGCTCGCAGTTCAGCGTAATGCCGGGTTTGTCTTCATTACCGACGATGTCTTGCAACCCAATCCCTATGACCAGATTCCAAGCTATTGGTCGCAACAGGTGGCGTTGGCCAGAGCACTGATCTGGGTGGACGGTTTCGAGTGACCGAACAAGAAAGAGCGGGGTCAAAAGAGAAAGAGCGGGGTCAGGTCTTTCATAAAGAGCGGGGTCAGGTCTTTCATCATTGCATCACCAACTGCGACACCTCACCCCCGCTGCCGCACCGCCCGCCACACCGTGGTCACGTGTACGCCAAAGTGTTCGCCGATCTCGCGGTAACTATGGCCGCCCGTCGCCCAGGCGGCGCGCATCGCCGCATCGCGCGAGGTGTGTGCTGCGGCAATATCGGACAAGGGTGGTGGCGGCGGCCGCCGTTGCGTGCGCGGGATATTGAGATCATCCGTGCGCGCTTCGCCCAGCGCGTGTACACGCGACACAAAACCATCATCGCCCAGGAACACTTGCCGGTTCAGATACCGCCAGATCGACTCGGCCCCGATGCCGTCGCGCACAAACGCGATGTAGCGCTCCACCGCCTCGCCGCGTCGATCGCCGAATTGCGCCAGTAGCGCATTCACTTGCAACCACGCGGGCGGATCGTTGGCGCCCACCGTCGCCAGATAGCTGCTCCACGGCCAGTCGCCGGGTGCCGCCACCATGCCCGCGCGCACCGGATTGAGCACCACGTAGCGCGTCAACTCCAACAGGTGGCTGTCCGCATCCACCATCACGGCCTTGTAGCGCCCCTAGAACAGGTGCCCCGTCCGCCCATGCCGACGGTTGCTGGCCTGAGTGAACACCCCGTTGAGCTGGCGCATGCCCTTGGACAGATTGCCATCCGGCGTTTCCACCACCAAGTGATAGTGATTGCCCATCAAGCAATAGGCATGGCAACGCCAGTTGAAGTCGCCGATCACCTCACCCAGCAACGCCAAGAATTGCTGGCGGTCGGCATCGTCCTCATAGATCGCCTCACGCCGATCACCCCGCGCCGTCACGTGGTACTGCGCACCCCCAAACTCCAGTCGGATCGGTCGAGCCATCGCCGAAGGTTACGCCTCGCTTGGCATGGATGCAATTATGGAAGACCTGACCCCGAGTTCGGCCTGACCCCGAGTTCGGTGACCCCAAGTTCGGACGAATAGTCGTGATAGTAGGTGCCGGTCACGACGCGCTCGCCATTGGCGGTGATCGCCACGGTGTTGATGTAGTAGGGCGCCTGCCCCGGTTGTTGCGGCGGCTGCTTCATCCAGACCAATGGCGCGTTGCTCATCTCTCTCCCCCCGTTGGCGTGCACCACCAAGCTAGCATTTGGCGCTGTCCGGATAAACCTTCCGCACCGATTTGATACCGCTCTGTATTCGCAGAAGGTGACTACCGCGGTCGACGCGGATACGAATCGCTGGGTATTTCCCCGGATAGGCGGGAGCCTTCGCTCTTGCTTGAATGCAGACAACGATCTTGTTTGCCCAGAACCGGAGTCTTTATGTCGATGTACGCGTTGACCTTGTCCGCCGCACGCCTGTTGGCGGTGTCTGCCGCGCTGATGTTCGCGTCGCCGTCAGCGCTGCACGCCCAGACCACCTTCACCGATGTCGCTCCGATCGCCGACGGCTATTTCGACACCGACGCCGAAACTGATTTCTGGATGGCCGCCATGGCGCCCGCGGATTTCGATGGGGATGGCGATCAGGACCTGGCCGTGTTCGGCTTCTTCGTGATCTATAACGTCTCGGTTGAATATCGCCTGGCGATCCTGCGCAACGACGGTGTCGGCCCCGAAGGCCGTTGGTTATTCGTGCCGGTACCGTTGCCGCTGGGCGATCTCTACTCGGGAGAATCCGATCTGGCCTGGGGCGATTACGATGGCGATGGCGACTACGATTTGGTCGTAGGTTCCGAGCGCATGACACGTCTCTACCGCAATGACGCCGGACAGTTTGTCGACAGTCAGGTTGCATTACCGGGTTACAACGAGGGCCAGGATTCCGGCGGTTACGACCTGCGCTCGATCACCTGGGCGGACTACGACAACGATGGCGACCAGGATCTGTTCCTTCCGACGACGGACACGGCGACGCCGGGACAGCTCGATTCGATTCTGCTGCGCAATGACGGCACCAACGCCGGTGGCAACTGGCAGTTCGCCGAGGTGCGCAATGGTCTGGGCGGTGGCCGCAATATGCAGACCGCGTGGATCGATGACGACAACGATGGCGATCTGGATCTGTTGACGGCCAATTCCGACAACCTCTTCGACAGCGGCTTCATCCGGCGCTATCGCAATGACCCCGGCGGCTTCGTCGGCGCCGACATGCTGGATGTTTCCATCAACATCGGACTGGCCGACTGGGGCGACATCGATGCCGATGGACGCACCGATATCCTGGTCGCTGGCAACGTGCTGGACAGCAATGGCAGCTACAGCACCGTGGTGCGCATCCACCGGCAACGCGCCGACGGCGGCTACGACATCACCCATGCGGCCGAACCCGCGCTGCCCTGGCTGGATGTGCATGCCGCCAACTGGGCCGACTTCGACTCGGATGGCGATGTCGACCTGCTGGTGACCGGAAGCATCGTGGGCAAAGGCGAAATCATCGGGCGTTCGCTGGTCTATCTCAATGATGGCGCCGGAAATTTCACGCCGCTCGGCATCGACCTGCCGGCACCGCAGTCGTCGATCGGTCGCGGCGGAGCGTTCACCTGGTTCGATCTGGATGGCGATGGCGACCTCGACTATTTCGTCGCCGGCGCCTATCCGGTGCTCAACGGCAACGGCCTGGTCGAAGCGCGCATCCAGCTGTTCCGCAACGACACCATCAACACCAATCTGGCGCCCAGTGCGCCACCGCAGCCGGACGCGGTGCTGGTGAACGGCGCACTCGAACTGTCGTGGCTGCCCGCCTCCGACGATCACTCGCCGCCATCGAGCCTGACCTACGAAGTGGCAGTACGCCGCGTGGGCGCTGCAGTCACCGAGGTCGAACGACTGCCGCAGCCCGGCGCCCAGGGCGATGCCACGCGGTGGACACTGCACGGACTTCCGCCCGGCGACTATCTGTGGAACGTGCAGGCCATCGACAGCGCTTGGAATTCCGGCCCGAAGTCCACAGGCAGTTTCTCCATCGTGGACCCAGGCATCCTGTTCGCGAATGGATTCGAGTAAGCGTGCACAGACCAGATTCGGCGATGGCCGTAGTCGGCATTGCCGCAACGCTCAACCCACCTCGCTAACGTGCAAGAAGTAGAGTGGGTGCAACCCACCATCACGCGAGAGCAGGGTCACGCGAGAGCGGGGTCAGAGAGCGGGGTCAGCAGAGAGCGGGGTCAGGTCTTTCATCATTGCATCACCAACTGCAGAGAGCGGGGTCAGGTCTTTCATCATTGCATCACCAACTGCGACACCTCACCCCCGCTGCCGCAGTCGGATCGGTCGAGCCATCGTCGAAGGTTACGCCTCGCCTTGCATGGATGCAGTTATGGGAGACCTGACCCCGAGATCACGGATCTTCGTGCTGCTGTTCATGCTGGTCTGGTGCACTGGCTGGTTTGCCGGCGCTTACAGGCAGTACCACGCCGCCGATGCCGACTCCGCAGATCGTCTGATGGCTGTGTTGATGGCCTTGTTGGGCCTGGGAGTCGCTGGTTTCATGCTGGTACAAGTGTTTCGCAATGGCCGGGCGGAAGTGCTGCGCTTGTACCCGGATCGCATCGAACTGCAAACCGGTGTGCCGCCGATGGGTTACGGCTACAGCCACCCGGAGCAACCACCGCAAGCGCGCAGCAGTCGTCAGCTCAGCATTGCGCAGGTGCTCGTCCACGACACGTTGCGACTGCGCGAAACCTCCAATAGCAATCGCCTGACGGTGGATCTGGGCCACGAGCGCCTGGATCTGGCCCGCGACGCTACCGAATTGCAACGCGAGTGGTTACATCAGCTGCTGCAACAGTGCTATTCGCCTGAGATGCGACGCACGCAATAACGGTCGACCTTGATGATGTGGGAAGGCCAGACACGCCGTTTTAGGCCGTTTGCTCGCTTCACCGCAACAAACCTTCGGCATAGCGGCGCTCCAAAAAGAGCGGGGTCAGGTCTTTGATCATTGCATGAAAAAGAGCGGGGTCAGGTCTTTAATCATTGCATCACCAACTGCGACACCTCACCCCCGCTGCCGCACCCAGTCGGATCGGTCGAGCCATCGTCGAAGGTTACGCCTCGCCTTGCATGGATGCAATTATGGGAGACCTGACCCCAGATCGTGACCCCGAGATCGTGCATGGATGCAATTATGGGAGACCTGACCCCGAGATCGAGCGCTGGCCGGACGGTCTGCTTACGCGCTGCGCAAGCAGACCGTGGAGCCGGTGTTCGGCATCATCAAATCGGTGATGGGCTTCCGCCAGTTCCTGCTGCGCGGCTTCGACCACGCCAGCCACGAATGGACCCTGGTCTGCCTGGCGTGGAATCTCAAGCGCATGGCCGTATTGCACCCAAAATCCGTCCAAATGGCCTGAAAAGGCGGCAAGAGCGCTCGTTCGCGTCAAAACACGCGCCAAAACCCTACCCATGTCACTCGCCGAGCCATCCTGTCACTTCGCATGACATTGTTCCAGGTCACGCCCGAGTCAAGTCCGACAGGCTGCTAGGGCTTTGCATGGGAGAGGGCGACACCGCGGTCGAGTCGGAAGCTGGCCTCTGCGCCAGGACTTGGATAAGCACGGCGCCCAATCTACAACACCGCCTCGCGCCCGATCACCGCCCGACCATCTCGAACACCGTCACCGCCACAGTCGTTGACGCGGAGTCGGGGCAGAGGACAGAACCCGCAAGTAGGGTGGATAAGCGCAGCGCATCCGGTCCAGTAGGCAGATGACCGAGGACCGACGACAGAACTGGACCCCGGCGTTCGCCGGGGCGACGGAAGTAGGGTGGATAAGCGCAGCGCATCCACCATCCCCGACTTCCACCCCAGCATCCAACCCGGTCGTCTCACCCCAACGCGGCGACACTCCTAAAGCGCCGCCAACGATCGACATTGCCTACCGGTCGCGCCCAAGCGACAGCCACTACCAACGCAGCATGGCTTGCATCAACTCCCAGCCCGGGCGCCGAGCGCCCGTCGCAGATTGTCGCGGGCTTGCGCTTCCAGCAATGCCCGGAAGTGCGTGGTGCTGTAGATCGATGGTCGGCCGAGGAATGCGCGCAGCAGCGCCCGGCGCTTGCGCCGGAACAGCCAGGCCGGCACCCAGGCATATTCTTCGCGCACCTGCTGCTCGTACCGCGCATAGCGTTCCGGATCGGCGCCAAGGATGGCCAGATCGATATCGACCAGCAGCGCTTTGTCCGGCGAATCGGGAACGGCCGCATGTCGGGTCGCCATCACCAGGGCAAAGACGCGCTCGACCACCGGCGCGGCGGCGCCGGCAGTCCGCAGCGCCTGTTCGGCCCAGCGTGCGCTTTGCCGCTCGTTGTCGTCGCGGCCACGCGCATACACCGCGTCGTGAAACCAAAGCGCCAACTCGACCTCGCCTGGCTGCTCGGCCTCGTCCATCACCGTCTGCCAATGACCCAGGCATTCGCACAAATGCTCGACCGTGTGATAGTGCCGGTGCGGCTCCTGATAACAGCCGAGCAGCCGCTCAGACAAGCCGGGCTCCGGTGTTAGCACCAGCATCGCCCAGGTGCGATCCCACGATTCCCGCAAGAGTTCTGGCGGTGCCGTCCCATCTGGGCCGGCTGGTGTGTCTTGCATCGTCTCCGCTCCCTATCGACCTGGACTGAAGCATACCCAGGGCAACGCCGTTGTTTTGTGCAATGCCCGCCTATAATGAGCGGTCCCTTGGCGGACGGTTCTATCGCTCGGCCTTGGACAGCGATTGCGATGCGCTTTGTGCAGCGGTTGCGGTGCGACCAAAACTTGCCTTCCTGCATCCGTTGGCGGATGGTTTCTGTTTTCTCACCTGGTGCGGGCGATTGGCTTATGCGCAATGCGTGGTTTCCGGTCTTGCTTTTGGCCCTGCTTACGGCCTGCGGCGGCGAGGGCAAATCGGCTGCGGGCCGCGCCGAAGCCGCCACTGTGACCACCACCCTGGTCCAGCGTCTGCCCTGGCAGGACAGTCTGGAGGCGCTCGGCACCGCCTCGGCCAACGAGTCGCTGCTGATCACCGCCAAGGTCACCGAGACCGTGGTACGGGTGAACTTCGCGGATGGCGATCTGGTCGATGCCGGCCAGGTGCTGGTGGATCTGTCCGGGCGGGTGGAACTCGCTGGGCTGAACGAGGCCGCGGCCAGTTTTCGCGAGGCCGAGCAGCAGTACCGGCGCCAGCAGCAACTGACCGAGCAGAAGCTGGTGCCGGCGAGTCAACTCGATACCCAGAAAGCCGCGTTGGATTCGGCACGGGCGCGACTCGATGCGACCCGCGCGCGCCTGTCCGATCGGGTGATCACCGCGCCGTTTGCTGGCGTGCTCGGCTTTCGCCAGGTCAGCCCGGGCACCCTGGTCACACCCGGCACGACGATCGCCAGCCTCGACGATATCTCGGTAATCAAGCTCGACTTCGCGGTGCCGGAGACCTACCTGCAGGCGCTCAGCGTCGGCCAGCCGGTGCGCGCCAAAAGCGCCGCTTATCCCGAGCGCGAGTTTGCCGGCGTGGTGCGCACCCTGGATTCGCGGGTCGATCCGATCACCCGCGCGATCACCGTGCGCGCCGAGGTCCCCAATCCCGATCGCCTGCTGCGCCCGGGCATGCTGCTTTCGGTGCGCATCCTCAAGCCCGAGCGCCAGACCCTGGTGATCCCGGAGATCGCCGCGATCCAGGTCGGCGAGCAGGCCTATGTGTTCCGGGTAAAACCCGATCAGACGGTGGAGCGCGCCGACATCCAGCTCGGTGCACGCCGCGCCGGCGAGGTGGAAGTGTTGTCCGGGATCGGCGAGGGCGAGCGGATCGTGGTCGATGGCAGCGTCAAGCTGCGGCCGGGCAGTGCCATCCGCGATGTTTCGGTGACGGCCGATGCCGAACCAGCGGTCGGCGAGTCCGGCGAAGCCGGCAAATTCTGAAGGAGAACGCGCGATGATGCTCTCCGATGTCGCCATCAAGCGCCCGGTACTGGCCGCGGTGATGAGCCTGCTGCTGGTGGTGCTCGGCTTGGTCGCGTTCACCCGCCTGACCCTGCGCGAACTACCCAAGATCGACCCGCCGGTGGTGTCGGTATCGGTCAGCTACCCGGGCGCTTCGGCGGCGGTGGTCGAGACCCGCATCACCCAGGTGTTGGAGGACGCGGTCAGCGGCATCGAGGGTGTCGATACGATCGAATCGCGGAGCCGCAACGGCGAGGCTTCGATAAGCATGGAATTCTCGCTGGCACGCGATGTCGAGGCCGCCGCCAATGACGTGCGCGATGCGGTCAGTCGGGTCCAGGACCGTTTGCCGGACGAAGCCGATCCGGCCGAGATCGCCAAGGTCGAGAGCGACGCCGACCCGATCATGTGGCTGAACATGCGTTCCAGCACGCTCGATACTCTGGAGTTGAGCGACTACGCCGATCGCTACGTGACCGATCGGCTGGCCAGCATCGACGGCGTCGCGCAGATTCGCGTCGGTGGCCAACAGCGTTACGCCATGCGCGTGTGGCTGGACCGCGAGGCACTGGCCGCGCGCGGGCTGACCGTCAACGATGTCGAAGCGGCGCTGCGCCGCGAGAACGTCGAGCTGCCGGCCGGCAATCTGGAATCCGCCGACCGCGATTTCACCCTGCGCGTGCTGCGCAGCTACCGGGCGGCCGATGACTTCGCCAAGTTGACCATCACCAAGGGCCACGACGGACACCTGGTCCGGCTCGGCGAAGTGGCACGGGTCGAGCGCGCCTCGGCCGAGCGCCGCGCCTATTTTCGCGGCAATGGCCAGCCCAATATCGGGCTCGGCATTATCAAGACCTCGACTGCCAACAGTCTCGACGTGGCGTACGCGGTCAAGGACGCACTGCCTTCGATCCAGAAAACCCTGCCGGCCGGCACCGAGATTTTCGTCGCCTACGATTCGACCGTGTTCATCGACTCGGCAGTACACCGTGTCTACGCCACCCTGTTCGAATCGGTGCTGCTGGTGCTGGTGGTGATCTATCTGTTTCTCGGCAGCCTGCGCGCCGCGCTGATCCCGGCGGTGACCGTGCCGGTCTGCCTGATCGCCGCGTTCATCGCGCTGGCCGCGTTCGGTTTCACCATCAATCTGCTGACCCTGCTCGCCCTGGTGCTGGCGATCGGTCTGGTGGTCGATGATGCGATCGTGGTGCTGGAAAACGTGCAGCGCCGCACCGACCTCGGCGAGCCGCCGCTGGTCGCGGCGCGGCGCGGCACCGCCCAGGTCGCGTTCGCGGTGATCGCGACCACGGCGGTGCTGGCCGCGGTCTTCCTGCCGGTCGCGTTCATGGAAGGCAACAACGGACGCTTGTTCCGCGAACTGGCGGTGGCGCTGGCCGGCGCAGTAATCATTTCGGCGTTCGTGGCGCTGAGCCTGACCCCGATGATGTGCTCCAAGCTGATCCGGCCGCACGCGCGGGCGCACGGCCTCAACGGCTTTTTGCAACACTGGCTGGACCGGCTCGGTGCCAGCTATCGGCGCCTGGTCGAACAGACCATCCGCCGTCCGCTGTTCGGCGGCGCGGTGCTGCTTTCCTGCCTGGCACTGATTTTTCTGGTGCAGACGCGGATTCCAACCGAGCTTGCGCCGCCCGAAGACCGCGGCGCCTTCTTCGTTAGTCTGGTCGCACCCGAAGGCGCCGGTTACGACTACACGGTCGGACAGATGCAGGCGGTCGAGCAGCATCTGTCGAAATACCTTGGTCCCGATCAGCCGATCGAGAACATCAATACCCGCGTCCCCGGCAGCTTCGGTCCCGGCGGCGATATGCACACCGGTACCGCGATCGTTCTGATGAAGCCCTGGAATCAGCGCGCCATGGGCACCGGCGAACTGGTCGAAAAGGTGCGTACCGACCTGGCCGCGCTGCCAGCGGTACGGGCGATGCCACGGGTGCGTTCCGGCCTGGTGCGAAGCAACGGCCAGCCGTTGCAAGTGGTGCTGGGCGGGCCGGATTACGCCGAGCTCGCCGAATGGCGCGACCGGGTACTGGCGCGCATGGAGCAGAACCCGAAACTGTTCGCCGCCGACTCCGACTACAAGGAGACCCGACCGCAGTTGCGCATCGAGATCGCCCGCGACCGCGCCGCCGATCTCGGCGTATCGGTCGATGAGATCGGCCGCACCCTGGAGACCATGATGGGTTCGCGCCGGGTCACCACCTATGTCGAAGGCGGTGAAGAATACGACGTGATCCTGCAGGCCGCGCGCGAGGACCGCGCCGCGCCGACCGACCTCGACAATCTCTATGTACGCTCCCAGGCCAGCGGCCAGTTGGTCCCGCTATCCAGCCTGGTCACGCTGAGCGAATTGGCCGAGCCCGGCGAGTTCAACCGCTTCAACCGGCTACGCGCGATTACCTTGTCGGCGGGACTCGCGCCCGGCTACACGCTGGGCGAGGCGCTGGTCTTTCTGCGCCAGGTAGTCTCCGAGGAACTGCCCGAGCGTGCGCAGATCGATTACAAGGGCGAATCGCGTGAGTACCAGTCCGCCGGGGGCGCGGTGCTGTTCACTTTCGGCATGGCGTTGCTGATCGTGTTTCTGGTGCTGGCCGCGCAGTTCGAGAGCTTCCTGCATCCGCTGGTAATCATGCTGACCGTGCCGCTGGCGATGCTGGGCGCCCTGCTCGGACTGTGGCTGACCGGTGGCTCGCTCAACCTGTTCAGTCAAATCGGCATCGTCATGCTGGTCGGCCTGGCCGCCAAGAACGGCATCCTGATTGTGGAGTTCGCCAACCAGTTGCGCGACCACGGGCGCAGCATCGAAGCCGCCATTGTCGAAGCGGCCAGCGTGCGCATGCGCCCGATCCTGATGACCTCGCTATCGACCATGATCGGCGCGGTGCCGCTGGTGCTGGCCGGAGGCCCGGGCTCGGCAAGTCGGTCGGCGATTGGCGTGGTGGTAATTTTCGGCGTGGCGTTTTCGACCCTGTTGTCGCTGTTCGTGGTGCCGGTGTTTTACCGGCTGCTGGCGCCGTACACACGTTCGCCCGAACAGCTCGCGCGCAAGCTCGAAAAGCTGGAACAGGACAGCCCGGTGGTCGGCGGTGAGGCTTGATGCCAATCGCAGCCAAACCCGAGGCGCCATCGACCGAACGCAACCGCGAGCCGATTCTCACGGTGCTGCGTGAACACTTTGCCGATCGTCGCCGGGTGCTCGAGATCGGCAGCGGTAGCGGCCAACACGCGGTGTATTTCGCTGCGGCGCTGCCGCATCTGCACTGGCAGGCCAGCGATCGCGCCGATCAATTGCCCGGCATCGAAGCGTGGCGCCAGGAAGCCGGGCTCGCCAACACGCCCGCGCCGATTGAACTTGACATCGACCATTGGCCCTGGCCGGCGCTGGAAGTCGATGCGGTGTTCACTGCCAATACCCTGCACATCATCGGCTGGGACGCGGTCGGGCAGTTTTTCCGCGGCGTGGGGCAGGTGCTCGGCGCGGGCGGCAAATTGCTGATCTACGGACCGTTCAATTACCAGGGCCAGTTCACCAGTGCCAGCAACGCCAGCTTCGACCAGTGGCTGCGCGAACGCGACCCGGCCAGCGGCATCCGCGATTTCGAGGCGGTGTGCGTTCTCGCCCAGGGCATCGGCCTCGACCTGATCGCCGATATCGCCATGCCGGCCAACAACCGCTGCTTGCTGTTCAGAAGACAGAAGACAGAGGACCGAGGACAGTAAGGAGCCGTCGCCCCGGCGAACGCCGGGGCCCAGTGTCGAACGCTGCGGAAGGGGTCTAGAGCACTGGGTCCCGGCGTTCGCCGGGACGACCGAAGTAGGGCGGATTAGCGCAGCGCATCCGCCAATTTCTGCCGTGCCGGCGGTCGGATCGATGGTGGATGCGCTGCGCTTATCCACCCTACTTTCGCTCGTTTGTCCCCGGTTCTTCGAACCCGGCTACACTCAGCGGCTCGGTTTTCTGCTGGAGCCAGTCCCATGCACCTACTCTCATTCCGTTGGCTGCTGTTGTTTATCGTCCTGGCCACGGTTGCGCTGCTCGGTTTCGGCATTTATTTGCAGAAAGTGCTCGGTATCGAACCCTGCCCGCTGTGCATATTCCAGCGCATCGGTTTCATCGCGGTGGGCGTGCTCGCCCTGTTCGCTGCGCTTCATAACCCGCGCCCATTGGGCCGCAGGCTGTGGGCGCTGCTTATTGTGCTCGCGGCCCTGGCCGGCGGCTCGGTGTCGGCACGGCATGTCTGGCTGCGCCATCTGCCCGCGGACCAGGTGCCGGACTGCGGGCCGGGGCTCGCCTACATGCTCGATGCCTTTCCACTCGGCAAGACCATCAAGGACGTGTTCACCGGCTCCGGCGAGTGCGCCACCCCGGACGGCTGGTGGTTTCTTGGTCTGGATATGCCGTCCTGGGCGCTGGTCTGGTTTGCAGGCTTTAGCCTGATCGCGCTATACGCTGGGTTCTTCGCCCGCGGAAAACCCTCGAAGTGACCAGCCAACCGATCGACCAGAACAACGCGTGGCAGCCCGAGCACTGGCAGCAAAAGCCGGCCAGCCAGCAGCCCAATTATCCGGACGCGGCGGCATTGAGCGCCGCGGTCGACGCGCTGCGCGTGCTGCCGCCGCTGGTCACCTCGTTCGAGATCCTGACCTTGAAGCAGATGCTGGCGGAAGCCGCCGCCGGCAAGCGCTTTCTGTTGCAGGGCGGCGACTGCGCCGAGAGCTTCGCCGAGTGCGATTCGAACACCATTTCGAACCGGCTCAAGGTGTTGTTGCAGATGAGCGTGGTACTGATCCACGGCCTCAAGCTGCCGGTGGTCAGACTCGGCCGTTTTGCCGGCCAGTACGCCAAACCGCGCTCGGCGGATTTGGAAACCCGCGGCGACACCACTCTGCCGAGTTACCGCGGCGATATCGTCAATGCCCCCGAGTTCACCGTGGCGGCGCGCACCCCGGATCCGGCGCGGCTGCTGCGCGGCCACGCGCACTCGGCGATGACCATCAATTTCGTGCGCGCGCTGATCGACGGCGGCTTCGCCGACTTGCACCATCCGGAATACTGGGAGCTCGGTTGGATGCAGCACGCACCGCTGCAGGCCGAATACCGGCGCATGGTCGAGGCGATCGGCGAATCGGTGCGCTTCATGGAAACCCTGGCCGGCGAACCGCTGGGCAGTTTTTCACGGGTCGATTTCTACACCTCGCACGAAGCCCTGGTGCTGCACTACGAGGCGGCGCTGACCCGCCAGGTGCCGCGTCAGCACGGCTGGTTCAATCTGAGCACGCACTTTCCGTGGATCGGCATGCGCACCGCCGCGCTGGACGGCGCGCATGTCGAATACTGCCGGGGTATCCGCAATCCGATCGGACTCAAGGTTGGCCCCAGCGTCACGCCCGCCCAACTGTTGCCGGTGATCGACGCGCTCAACCCGGACAACGAGCCCGGTCGCCTGACGCTGATCCATCGCATGGGCGCCGACAAGATTGCCAATGCTCTGCCGCCGCTGATCCAGGCGGTGCAGCGCGAAGGCCGGCAGGTGCTGTGGTGCGCCGACCCGATGCACGGCAATACCGAGAGCACTTCGAACGGCTACAAGACCCGGCGATTCGAGAACATTCGGACTGAGCTCGATCATGCCTTCGACATCCACCGGGCCGAGGGCAGCCGGCTCGGCGGCGTACATCTGGAACTGACCGGCGAGAACGTCACCGAGTGCCTGGGTGGCGCCCGCGACCTGACCGAGATCGACCTGGAGCGCGCCTACAAGTCCAGCGTCGATCCGCGCCTCAACTACGAACAATCGCTGGAGCTCGCCATGCTGATCGTGCGCAAGCGCGGTGCGGCGGTCTGAAGCTGTCTGGGAGCGCCGAGCACCAGCTCGGCATTGCAATGTTGGATGCGCTTATCCACCCTGCGGCCGAGGTCAGGATGATGGGTTTCGCTTGATCGGTTCCGCTTGAAGGGTTTCGATCGCTGGCTCGACCGGCTCCGTCGTTGAAGGTCGCTACGCTCTACCCATCCTACGAACTACCCTACGCTCTACCCATCCTACGTTCTGCGCCTTGGAGGCCGAGCCATGCTGAATCCTCCCCAGCCCCTGCCGGTCGCGCGTGGCGAGCGGCGTTTTCTGCTGTGGTTTACCGTGATCGCCCTGGTCTGGTCGGGCATCGGGCCGCACGATCGGCTGACCTGGGCTATGGAGGTGATCTGGGTAGCCTTCGGACTGCCCTTGGTGATCTTCGCCTGGCCGAAATTTCCGCTGACCCGGCTGCTGTGCTGGCTGCTCGCCCTGCACGCGCTACTGCTGGTCGTGGGCGGGCATTACACCTATACCCTGGTGCCGCTCGGCGACTGGTTCCGCGAGACCTTTGGTCTGGCCCGCAACCACTACGACCGGCTCGGCCATTTCACCCAGGGCTTCGTGCCGGCGATCCTGGCGCGCGAGTTGCTGTTGCGCAAAACCCCGTTGCAGTCCGGCGGCTGGCTGTTTTATCTGGTGTTGAGTTGCTGCCTCGCGTTCAGCGCCTTCTTCGAGTTCATCGAATGGTGGGCGGCGCTGCTGCTCGGCGGCGATGCCGACGCCTATCTGGCCACCCAGGGCGATGTCTGGGATACCCAGTGGGATATGTTCTTGGCCCTGGTCGGCGCGACCTGCGCGCAGTTGCTGTTCACCCGCATGCATACCCGGCAACTGCGCATGGCGCGCTGATCCGCGCCGCCACCGGTAACCCCGGGTACAGGCCGGCGGTGGCAATCGCCGCCGCTTGATCGGACAATGGCCCACCGCAAGCCGAAGGGACCACCATGGCGCCGAGCCTGCTCGATCAGATCAAGACCACCGACCCGGCCAGCGCCGCGCGCAAATTGGTCGACCAGGACGACCGGCTGATCGCCGAACTGCTCGGCCAGATGAATCCGGGTTTCGCGCTGGAGATTCTTGGCGAGTTCGACCCCCCGCGCCGCGAGCGCATCTGCGCCGCGGCGCCTAGCGAAACCGCGCAGCAATGGCGCCACGACCATCATTTCGAGGAAGGCACGGTCGGCCGCCTGATGGAAATGCCGAAGGCGGTGTTCCGCGCCGATGCCAGCGTCGGCGAAGTGGTCGAGGCGCTGCGCGAAGTGGTCAAGCACGCCTTCGTGATCTACGTATTCGTGACCAACGCCGAGGGCCGGCTGGTCGGTGTGGTGGCCTTCCGCGAACTGCTGTTCGCCGCGCGCGAGCAATCGCTGCAGTCGGTGATGGTCAGGGAGCCGTTTTTTCTGCACCCGGATACGCCTGTGGTAGAAGCCATGCGCGCGGTCGTCACTCGCCACTACCCGGCCTATCCGGTCTGCGACGCCGAGGGCCGCTTGCTCGGCTCGGTGCGCGGCCATGTGCTGTTCGAACAGCAGACTTTCGAGATTTCCGCCCAGGCCGGTGCCATGGTCGGTGTCGAGCGCGAAGAGCGCATCAGCACGCCCTGGCCGCGGAGCTTCCGCTTTCGGCATCCCTGGCTGCAACTCAATCTGCTCACCGCTTTTCTCGCCGCAGCCGTGGTCGGCTGGTTCCAGGACGCGATCAACCAGATCGTACTGCTGGCGGTATTCCTGCCGGTGCTGGCCGGGCAGAGCAGCAACACCGGCTGTCAGACGCTCGCCATCACCCTGCGCGGCATGACGCTCGGCGAACTGAAGCCGGAGCAGGTGCGTCGGGTGGTATTGAAAGAAAGCTGGCTCGGTTTCTGGAATGGTCTGCTGGTCGGCATCGTCGCCGCCGTGGCGATGTACGCGATGGCGCGAATCCAGGGCAATCCGGCCGCGCTCGGCCTCGCCCTGATCACCGTATTTGCGATGGCGGTCAGTTGCCTGATGTCGGGACTTGCCGGCACCCTGATCCCGCTCGGCATGCGCCGGCTCGGTGCCGACCCGGCCAGCGCCTCGGGTATTTTTCTCAGCACCGCCACCGACGTGGTCAGCATGGCGGTGTTTCTCGGCCTGGCCAGTGCGTTTGTGTTGTAGCGCTGGCCGTCGCTCCCGGTTCGGTTCCAGGCCGGCTTTATCCTGGGGTGGATTAGCCCCGCGCATCCATTGCAAAGGATCGGGCGAAGGCGCCCTGCTGGTGCGTGCTGTTGTGGGAGCGACGGCATGTCGCGACGTGCCGTCGCTCCCACACCCTTCCCCGCCTTACTTTCCCGCCGAGGCACTGCTCACTCGAAGCCGTTGCCAAACAGCGCAGCCTGGCTGCCTTGTACGGCGCGGCAGGCCGGGCCGGCGGATTCGATGCGGATGTTGTCGATCTGCCAACCGTCGGCGACCACCGCCTGATCGCTGCTGAAACGGAAGCGCAGCCGGGCATTGGCCTGGTTGGCAAACTCGGGCAGTTCGATACGCTGGTGCCGCCAGGGCTGGTTGCCATCGCAGCGGAAGACTTCGGTCCAACTGCTGCCGCCATCGACCGAGCGTTCGACGCGGCCGAAATCGAAGGTCGCCTCGGTCACGCAGCGATGGTCGAATTCCAGGCGCACGCCATCCAGGCCACTGAAATCGAGGATCGGTGAAGTCAGCGAGGCATTGACGTTATTGGCGTAATCGCCGCCCGGGCTGTCGCTCCAGAAGCGGCTGCTGCCTACAATCCCGGCGCCGGTCTGCACGCCCCAGGGCGCAGTAACCGTCCAGCCCGGATTGGCGCCTTCCACGCTATCGACGAAGGCGTTGCAGGTCGGCAGCAGATTGAAATTCTCCACCCGTGTCTGGCCAAAAGTCAGGGCCAGCGCATTGCGATTCTCGTCGAGAAACCCGGGCGCGCTGACACCAAGATCGACCGTGCCCAACCGGGTTCGATGGCTGTAGCTGCCATTGGCGGCACTGGTCAGCGCCGCGCCATCGATCACCAGGTTGGCTGCCAGGGCTTGCAGGGTATCGGCGGCGCGGATCTGGCCAGCAAGGGTCGCGACCGTGGCCGGATCGGCAATCTCCACGAATACCGCATCCGGCGTACCCGCCCCGCTCGCATCGTTGGCCTGCAGGTAGATCAAGTGCCGGCCGAGCGTGAGCCCGGTGCTGGTGAAGGTCGCGCCCACTGCCTCGATCGCGGAGTCGAACGCGCCGTCGCTGGCCGACAGCGGCAGCAGCACGCTGCCGTTCGCCCAGGGCAGCAGGTCGAAGCTGGCGCTGACCGACTGGATCGGCTGGCTGGGTTCGCCGCCATTGAGCTGACTGAAACGCGTGTCGTCGGCGATCGCGCTCAGGCTGAAGTTTTCGCCGGGAAACACCAGGTTCGGTGTCACGGCGAGATCGCGTACATCCGGGTGGCCGGGCAGCAGGTAGGGCGCCTTCAGGGTGCGTGCGGCATACCGCAGCATGGCCAGATTGTCGGGCAGGATGCTGTTGTTGAAGGTATTGCAGTCGTGGAAAAACGTCGAACTGCCAAGTTCGATGGTGTACGCCGGCACGCCGAGCGAGGCATAGGCATTGTCGTCCGAGGCGCCATCGGCCGGCAGCGAATTGGACTGGTCGGGTTCATAGCCGTTGAACCAGGCCAGTCGTCGGCCCAAGGTGCGCAACTGCACCTGATTGCCGGTGACCGGGTTGCCCGGGACACCGGTCATGCCCCAGGGCCACAGCACCAGATTGGCGAAGCTGTGGATATCCATGAACATGCCCTGGGTATCGAGCGCGGCCGGCGTGCTCAGATCGCCGATGTTGGGACTGCCCGGCCGTCGATCCGGGAACAGACCGTTGATGTAGGCGACCACCGCCTGGTTCTCGGGCTCCGATCCGGCACTCAGACCACGGTAGGTTTCGTCGCTCGGCATGCCGCTGGATCCATTGAAGGCACCCCAGCCAAACGGGTAATTGCGGTTCAGATCGACGCCGCGGGCCGTGCCCGAGCCCTGGCCCTGATCGTGGCGGTTCTTGCGCTGGTTGCGGTTGGGATTGGTACCGGTCTCGGTGAACAGGCGCCCGTCCGGATTGGCCTGCAACAACAAGTGGAACTCGTTGTGATCGACCAACCAAGTCGCCGTCGGGTCGCTGCCGTAGTTATCCAGCAGCCAACGCGCGAAAGCGGTGTTGACCGGCGCGGTGGCGTACTCGCGGGCATGTACCGCGCTCATCGCGAATAGCTTGGGCTTGTCCTCGATCAACGCCGAATTGCTGATGCGCAGCACGAACAAGTCGAAGCCCGGGTTGCCGCCGGGGGCGGTTTTCTCCCAACTGTCGCCGATGTCGATCTTGCTCGCCAGGCTCGGGTGCGCTGCAACCAGATCGTCGATCAGCGCGTAGGTTTCGGCCACGGTCGGATAACAGGCGAAGCCCGGGATCGCCTTGGCCATGCCCAGATCGCGCTGCATCAGGGCGGCCGTGCGCAGGCTGTCGATGCGTGGCGCAAAGCCGTTCGCCTCAAGCCATAGATGCTCGTCGGCGTTGGCTTCGACGATCAGCTCGCCGGTCTTCAGATCATGGAAGGCATGATCGAACTGCTGCCCCAAGCGTTGCCGCAAGAGCGGCGTATCGGCGCGCACAACGAAGGCCGCCGTTCCCTCGAACAACTCGGCCGCCGCCGCGCCCACGCCACTTCCGGCCAACACCGCGGCCAATAAAAAGACTCGCCACATCGCCATTGCCCCCCGGCAAAGCGCTGCATGATAGCCGGTTTGTCCTGGCAAACCGTGATCGACCACCAAGGATGCGCCCGAAGCGCACAATTGCCGCGGCCGCCGCTGTTGTGGGAGCGACGGCACGTCGCGACTGCTGATCGTGGCGACCGTCGCGACGTTCCGTCGCTCCCACAAGTGCACCAGGCCTGTGCGCGGCCATAGTGGGAGCCAACCGAGCAGTTTGGGTTGGCCAGGTTCGCAGTCGACGCGGGCCGACCTGGCGCTTGCCAATGGGCGATTACCAATTGATTGGAATCTCCGTTGCAACAATCTAGAATTGGGGAGCCATTGCGGCATTCAGAGGAATCGGTCATGCACAGGTTATTATTGTTGTCTGTTTTGGTTTTGGTGAATTCTGTGGCTGTCGCCCAGACAAACTACGTCGACTGGGCAGCCGCTGGACGTCCCGCTTTTGCCCTACAGGTTGCGCCGCAACCATCCGCGGTTGCCGGCGGGCTGACCGTTTTTGCGGATCTGGCCAGTTTCCAGGCAGCGACCAATGGCGGCTTCACAGTCGAAACTTTCGATGGTGGAGCAACCCCGGCTGGAGGAGTCAACACCTGTACTGAGCCGGTCAGCAGTCTCTCCAACGACGCTTGTTTTGCTCCCGGCAATTTGATCCCAGGCTTTTCCATGACCAGCAGCAGTGGCGGCGGCATCGTGGTACTGGGCGATGGTTTTCTTGGTCAGGCAACCGCAGTGGTCGGCGCCAATCAATTTGTCGATACCACCAGCGTTGCCTTCGGTCCGGCCGTTACCGCGGTGGCTTTTGACGGTCTGATTGGCGCTCCTGCTGCTGGCGATATCACCGTTACCGCGCTTGATGCCGGGGCGGCGGTGATTGGCTCGGTCACTGTCACCACCACATCCACCACGGCCACCGAATTCATCGGCTTCACCAGCCTCATTCCGATTGCCAGCATCACTATTGACGGGGTTGGTGGCAGCGGCGAATTGCTCGACAACCTGCAGTTTGGTGTACCTGCGGCGGCCGTAGCCGCGCTGCCGGTGCCCGCAACCGGATCGTGGGCTGTCGGGTCGCTGGTTGGGCTGTTGCTGTTACTGGGCGCCGGTTGGTTGTTCACACGAACTCGCGTGCTTTAACCGAAACAGTCGGTAGCATGGGTCTGTTATCGGCCCAATACAGGCCGGACCCGAAGCTTTCGACTGTTTCGCCGCTTGCAACACTGGGCCCCGGCGTTCGCCGGGGCGACGGCTGTTGCGGTGATCGGTGATTTGTCGTCTGGACGGTGGATGCGCTGCGCTTATCCACCCTACGACCGTCGTCCCGGCGAACGCCGGGGCGACGGCTCCGCGGTCTTCTGTCTTCTGTCCCCTGGCCTCGGTCTTCTGTCCTCCGTGGTCTGTCCTCTGAACCTCACATCGACAGCGAACCCTCGCGGAAGGCGCTGGCGGCGAGCCAGACATTGACCAGCACCGGGCGGCCGCTGTGTGCGAGTGCCTGGGCCTCTGCGAGCACGGCCGGCATTTCGTCCTGGTTGCGGATCAACAACCCCACCGCACCCAGCGCTTCGGCCACGCGGTGGTAATCGCTGCGCGCCAGTACCGTGCCTACGTCGTCGCCGAGCATCTTGACTTGCTCGCGGGCGATCTGGGTCCAGCCGGCGTCGTTGCCGACCACGGCGATGACCGGAATACCATGGCGCACGAAACTATCGAATTCGATCAGGCTGAAGCCGCAGGCGCCGTCGCCCCAGATCAGCCAGCGTTCGCGCTCTGGGTGCACCGCGGCCGCGCCCAGCACGAATCCGGCACCGACGCCCAGGGTGCCGAATACGCCGGGGTCGAGCCAGCCGAGCGGGCCGCGCGGGCGCAGGCTGTAGGCCGCCGTGGCGACAAAATCGCCGCCATCGGCGACGAATACCGCGTCGTCGGCGGCGATCCGGTCGATCGCGCGGAACAGGGCGAGCGGATTGACGCCCTCGCCGCTTGCCGCCGCGGCCGCGTCGATGTCCTGTTCGCGCTGCTGGTCGCGGTCGCTGAGACTTTGCGGCCAGGCCGGGTTCGGACGCCAATCGGCCAGTCGTTCGGCCAGCCCGATCAGAAACCGACCGGCGTCGCCGATGGCGGCAATCTGTGGACGCCGGTTCAGCCGCGCATCGCGGGCACTGCGATTGGCTGCGATCAAGGTGGCATTGGCGCGGATGTGGCTGCCGTAGTCCAGGCGAAAATCGCAGGGCAGCCCGGCCAGGATCACGCAGTCGGCGTCGCGCAGGGCCTGGCGGCGCTGGTGGAACAACTGGATCGGCGCTGGGCGACCGAGCAGGCCACGGGCCATGCCGGACAGATAGACCGGCAGGCCGAGCGCGGCCACTGCGGCAGCAACCATCGGCGCCTGCGCCGCCGTGACCAGGGCCTGGCTACCGACCAGCAACAAGGGCCGCTGGCTGCGCCGCATCGCCTGCGCTGCACGCTCCAACGCGGCTGCGCTGGGTTCCGGCACCGACACCGACACCGGCAGCGGCGCCGCGGCCGGCAGCGATTCGGTGCCGGAAAACTGCCGGAACAAATGCCAGCGGATATAGGCACGCTGCAGGCGCGCGGCCAGGCCGTTGCCGCGCGGGCTGGCGTCTTGATACCAGCCGCGGATGCTGGGCTCGTCGTAGAGCAGATCGACCGGGCATTCGACGAATACCGGGCCGGGTACGCCGGCCTGGGCGATCGCCAGGGCCTGGCTGATGGCCGGCCCGAGTTCGGCGACCCGATGCAGCTTGCGATAGTGTTTGACATGCGGCCGGATCATCGGGCCCTGGTCGATATCCTGCAGGGCACCGCGCCCCTGCAGGGCGGTCGGGGCGGCGCCGCCGATCAGCAACAGCGGCGATTGCGCGAGCTGGGCATTCTTGAGCGCGGTGAGGGTATTGCTGACACCCGGCCCGGCAGTGACTACGGCGACACCGGGCCGGCCACTCAGACGCGCCACCGCGTCGGCCGCGAACACCGCATTGGCCTCGTCGCGCACATCGATGATGTGCATGCCGCGCGCCCTGGCCGCTGCCAGGATCGGCGCGACATGCCCGCCGCACAAGGTGTACAGCTCGCTCACCCCATGGGCCAGAAGGGATTCGGCGACGCGGTCGCCGCCGGTGCGGACAGTATTCTCGGTCATGGGACGGAAGCTCCTCGGGTGGGCAGGTGAATAGCCGAAGCCCAAAACATAGGTTGTGCTGAGCGCAGCGCAGCGAAGCGAAGCGCAACTAGCCGAAGTGTAATGGCGAGATCGTTGCGCTTCGCTGCGCTCAGCACAACCTATGCACAACAACAGACCGAAGCGACACGGCATGATCGTTGCGCTTCACTGCGTTCAGCACAACCTATGCCGATTCATGCGGATCAGCGGAACGGGAATCTGGCTGCTCGCCCGCTCCCAGCACTTGCTCGCGCAGCAGGCGGTAGTCGATCTTGCCGACCTGGGTGGTTGGTAGCTCGGCGTGAAAACTGATCTCGCGCGGGCAGGACCATTTGATCAACTGCTCGCGGCAGCAGGCGATCAGTTCCGCTTCGGTAGCGGCGCCGGCCTGGCCGGGGTCGCGGAGCACCACGCAGGCGTGCACGCGCTCGACCTGGTTCGGGTCGGGCAGGCCGAGCACGCAGGCCGCGGCGACTTTGGGGTGCGCGAGCAAGACCGCCTCAACCTGGGCCGGATAGACGTTGAAGCCATATGGCGGCATAGAACGCGATCAGCGACTGCGGTGCGGTCGGCGAGCAGCGCACTCGTGTCACTCGCGCCGTTGCTGCCCGAGCTACGCTGATCATCGCATTCGCCCACCGGCCAGCGTCCGCGCAGCACGGACGACAGTGGCGATGCTGATCCTACTGCTGGAACGCGGCCTTGATCGTAGTCAATAGTTTGGGGATTGGCCGGGCTGGTCGCGACCTGGCAACGGAAGCGAGAGTCGCGCTGTTGTGGGAGCGACGGAACATCGCGACTGGTCTACCGAAGCGAGAGTCGCGACGTGCCCGTCGCTCCCACAAAATCCCTCCCACAGTTTCCTGCCACATTCCCCCCCCACGCCTTGCTCCCAAACATGGATCGCATCCTGTGTGTCCCCAGTTCGCGATTCCGCCACCACGCGGTGCATAAAAAAACCACGGCCCCTTGCGGGGCCGTGGTCTTTGTTGCCGTTCTGACACGGCGTACAACCGGGGTTCTTCAGGATCAGAACTTCTGGTTGTAGCGCACGTAGTAGAAACGTCCCGGCACTTCGTACTGCGGGTCAAACGAGTTGGCAAAGGCCTGCACCGAAATCGGCGGATCTTTGTCGAACAGGTTGTTCACGCCGAACGTGATCTTGCCATCCCACGGCGTGTTCCAGAACGCGGAAACATCGTGGTAGGTGGTTGCTCCGATGCGATTTTCGGCATTGACAACGCCACCCACACCTACGTGCTCCGGATCGGAGCACAGCTCGGGGAAGCCGTAGTCCACCGCAAACTGGCAATCCTCGGTCTGGTGCGAGAAGTAACGCGCGAACCAGGTCGCTCCGAAGTCGCCCATTTCCCAACGTGCGGTCAGGTTGGAACGAATTCGCCAGTTGTTGTTATTGGTGGTATTCACGCCAACCTCGGTACCGAACGGATCGTCAACATCGATCAGGTAGGTGTTGTCCAAGGTAAAGCTGAAGCTACCAAAACGGGTATCTGGCAGCGCGTAGTTGAAGGTCAGGTCCAGGCCTTCGGTATCGATCGTACTGGCGTTAACCGGACCATCGAGCAGATCCGCGATCGAACCATCGCTGGCGCGGCTGAATAGCTGGCAGACCGGGTCGGCGTTCAGGCTGGTGACGCACAGATCCAGGATGCGCTGCGAACCGATGGTCTGGATGCCGTCACGCAGATGGATCTGCCACCAATCAACCGCCATGTCAAAGCCCTTGACGTAGCTTGGGCTGTAGACGAAGCCCAAGGTGCGGCTGATCGACTCTTCCGGACCCAGGAACGGATTACCGCCGACCCGAATGCGGATCTGCGGATTGCCCTGGTCGTACCCACCCTGGGGCACGCCTTGGGCGACGCAGGCCTGCTGCTCGGCGGGGGACAGGTTGGCAAAGCGCACGTTGTTACAGGGATCGGCCAAGCTGGGGAAGCTATCCGACACACCGGAGAACTGCTCGGCAATCGAGGGCGCACGGAAACCCTCGGCCCAGTTGCCGCGGATCAACAGGTCGTCGATCGGCTTGTACTTGAAGCCGAACTTGCTATTGGTGGTGCTGCCGAAAGCATCGTAATCGGACACGCGGGTAGCGAGCGAGAACGACAGTTCCTTGGCGAAGGCGAGATCCTTCAACACAGGCAGGGACAGCTCCAGATAGCCTTCATCAACCGTGGTCACGCCATTGGTCGAGGTGCGGGCGTTGCCGGTGGTGTTGCCGGAGCTGATCAGCGCATCGGGCCGGTCGGAACCGGATTCACGGCGGTGCTCCAGACCCAAGGCGAAGGCGGCGGTGCCACCCGGTAGCTCGATGATGTCGCCGGAGATATTGGCGAAATAATCGGTCAGCTCGGAATCGAGTTGGTCGTGGGCCTGGAAGCTGGAGAACGCCAGCATTTCCGGGGTGATCGAGCCGTCCGCACCGAGCAGATTGAGCGGCACGCAACCGTCGATCTCGGTGGCGGCATTGCCGGCCTCGGTCACGCAGCGCGGGGCACCACCGATCAGCATCGATGGGCCCAAAGCCTGGCGCAGGGCCAGCACGTTGAACAAGCCGTCGGTGCTGTCGTTCTGGTCGTTGCGGCCATAGGTCCAGCCGGCATCCCAGTAGAAGTAGCGATCGCCCAACTGGAAGTCGCCTTCCAGCGCGCCGGTGAACAGGAAGGTATTCACGTCCTGCTCGAAGATACGTCCGCCGGTCTCGACTGCGCGACGCTGGATGCGCACCACCGGGGCGCCGAACGGGTTGTAGAAGTTATTGGCGTCGATCTGGATGGTACGCGCCTGCGCGCCTGCACCGGGACCGGTTCCAAGCACGATCGGCATGGCCGCCAGCAACTGCGAAGACTTGCGGTTGTTGTAGGTACCGGTGGCGGTGAAACGGATATTGTCGGTGATATCAAAAGTACCCGAACTGAAGATCGAGGTACGCTCCTGCGGCGTGAGCAGGAAGTTCTGCGGGGCGAAGTTGAAAAAGTCGCCAGGAATATTGAACGGACGCCAGTTGGTGCCGCTCTGGCCTGGGTCGAAGGTGAACTGGCCGGCGCTGCCGTCCGGACGCACGCGGTCGGCCGGTGCGCAATCCTGCGGGTTGGTAACGGTCGGATCGGCACAGACTTGGAAACGGCCAAACGGCGAAGTCGAGCTGCCGAAGGTGACGCCGGTACCAATCAGGGGCTCAGCCGAGATGGCGCGATCACCGGCCATGACGGCGTCTTCCTTCACGTACTGTGCGCCAAACATGACCGAACTGCGGTCCGAGGTGCTGCCGACGGTGAAGCTGTAGGACTGGCGGTCGCCGTCGCCCTCGTCGAACTGGCCGAGGAACATATCGGCTTCGGCGCCCTGGAACTCGGTGCGCAAGATGATGTTGATCACACCGGCGATGGCGTCCGATCCGTACAGGGTGGAGGCACCGTCTTTCAGCACTTCGATGCGCTCGACCGCGGCGGTCGGGATGGTGTTCAGATCGACCGCGCCACCGAGGCCGGTGCCGCCGATCCAGCGCCGGCCATTGACCAGCACCAGGGTGCGGTTGGAGCCGAGATTACGCAGGCTGACCCGGGTTTCGCCGTTGCCGCCGTTGTTGAAGGTGGTGTTCAGCGCCGTACCGTTGGCGGTCAGGTTCTGGATCACGTCGCCGATCGAGGTCAGGCCCTGGGCCTCGATATCGGCACGGTCGAGGGTAAACACGGGGGCGGAGGTTTCGGCATCGACTTTACGGATGCGCGAACCGACCACCACCACGCGGTTCAGCTCGGTGGCATCGGCGTCGGGGGTGTCGGTGCTGTCTTGGGCGACGGCTGGCGCGGAGTTGAACCCGGCCCATCCGAAAGCACCTGCGACCAGACCGAAGCGTACCGCTTCGCTCAGCAGATTGCGGTTGAATTTCATATTTCTCTCCAACAGTAAGAGTGACTGGTTACTGATCGTCAGATCGTCGGGACAAGCGTCTTGCAGTCCGTACAGTGCCGAACGCGCGCGGACGAACTCCGGTTGCTTATGCGCGGCATTTTTGAGTCTAACAACAAAACTTTAACCTTGGAAGTGGCGTCCAGGGGACGGAGGACAGAAGACAGGGGACGGACCAAGCGGGGCTGCGCTCCCGGTGGGAGCGACGGAACGTCGCGACCGGGCTATCGAAGCGGCAGTCGCGACGTTCCGTCGCTCCCACAACTGCGCTCCCACAACTGCGCTGCCACAACCTTGCTCCCATGACAGTGCTTCCGATCGGGGCCACTCCCACCAGAGGCTGGCGCCCCCTTGCAGCCGCTCGACTGACCGAATGAAGGCAGACGGGGGTGCATTGCTTGCAGGAGGTGCTTGGCCATCGCCACAGGCACGGACCCGGGGACCGAACTTTCTGACTTCGGGGCGCCACCGCTAGAATGCCGCCATGGGCAATATTCTCTGGCTGGCCTCCTATCCGAAATCTGGCAATACCTGGTTGCGGGCGTTCCTGGCCAATCTGATCGCCAACCGCGCCGCGCCACTCGATCTGAGCGAGTTGCCGCAGCACTGCGCCGATGAGGCCGCTGCTCTGCGCTACAGCGAGGCCGCCGGCCGGCCCAGCGTCGATCTGTCGGTTAGCGAGTTGTGCGCGCTGCGCCCGGCCGTGCAGGCCAGCATCGCGGCGCAAACGCGCGGCACCGTGCTGGTCAAGACGCATAATTTCTGGGGCGGTTTCGAGCAGTACCCGCTGCACCACCCAGATCTCACCGCCGGTGGGGTCTATGTGCTGCGCAATCCGCTCGATGTCGTGGTCAGCATGAGTCACCACTTCGGGCTCAGTATGGATGCCGCAATCGACTATCTCGGCAACGAGGACACCGCCACCGACAACGAGGCGCGCTGGGTTACCCAATTGCTCGGCTCCTGGTCCACGCATGTGGCCAGTTGGGCCGGCATCGACCACCCGGGCTTTGTTGTCGTGCGCTTTGAAGATCTGCTCGACAAACCGGCCAAACACTTCGCACGCATTGCCCGCCTGGTCGGGGTGAGTGAACGCTCACGAATCGACCGGGCGATTGCGCATGCCAGCTTCAAGTCCTTGTCCGGTAATGAGCGACGCGATGGCTTCATCGAAGCTTCGGAGAAGACCACGGCGCGTTTTTTCCGGGTCGGACGCGCCCAGCAATGGCGCCAGGTTCTGAGTCGCGACCAAGTTTGCCGGGTGATCGCACGGCACCGCGAACTGATGGCACGCTTCAAGTACCTTCCCGCCGGCTACTCGTAGGCGCAGTGCCAGCCGCGGAGACCGACGGTTGTGGCTAAGCTGCCTGAATGAAAACCACAGACGCGGCGTTGATCGGCGATGGGCTGGGCGGCTGGCGCTGCCGGGTGGGGTGTGGTGCCTGTTGCGTGGCGCTGTCGATCAGCTCGCCGATCCCTGGCATGCCGGCCGGCAAGCCGACTGGGCTGCGTTGTGTGCAACTGGACGATTCCGATCGCTGCCGGTTGTTCGGCCAGCCGACCCGACCGCCGGTGTGTTCGCGATTGCGGCCAGAACCCAGCATGTGCGGTGAATCCCGGTCCCAGGCGATGCGGGCGATCGCCCTATTGGAGACGGCTACGGCGCCGAAAGAGCCGTAGGTCGGGTCAAGCACCGCAGGTGCGGACCCGACAAGCCGGAGCCATCAAGACATCTTCCGGCGCGAGTCGCGGCCGGGCAAGCTGGCCTGGTTCGGCGTTGTCGGCTCCGGCGCTTGCGCGCCTTGAGCCGACCTACGACGACGCACCTCGTGATGGACGGACGGGCGACCCAGCGGGTCGCCCCTACAACCCTCGGACGGTATGGACGGGCGACCCAGCGGGTCGCCCCTACAGTCGGCCGGCGCGTTTGATGGACAGGTAATGCTCGACCAGGGCGGCCGGCAGCTCGCGGCAATGCACGTCGAGCAGGTCGCAACCCTGGGCGCGCAGGGCGCGGTGGGCGCGTTCGCGTTGTTCCAGATAATCGGCCATGGCGGCGGTGGCAATCGCCTGTTCCAGGCTGTGCGGCACTTGGGCCAGGGTGGTTTCCAGTACGTTCTCGCGCAGGCTGGCGACCACCACCAGATGGCGCCGGCGCAGTTGCCGGACCGCGGCGATCAGGTCGTCGATGTCCTCGTCGCGGACATTGGTGGTCAAGACCACCAGGGCACGCCGCGACTGCCGTTGGCTGAGCGTGGTCGCGGCCAGCAGATAATCGGTGGCAACCGGCGCGGCGTCCAGGTCGTAGACGGTGTTGAGCAGGGTGTCGATGCCGCCCAGGCCGCGCACCGGGGCCATGCTGCGGGCCGCGCCACCGCTGGCCTGCAGGCCGACCGCGTCGCCCTGGCGCAGGGCCAGATAGGCGAGCAGCAGGGCGGCATTGAGCACATGGTCGAAGTGCGACAGGCCGTCGTCGTGGGCAAGCATACGGCGCCCGGTATCGAGCAGCAGGATCAGTTGCTGGTTGCGTTCGTCCTGGTATTCGCGCGAGATCAGTTTGCGCGCGCGCTGGCTGGCCTTCCAGTCGATCTGGCGCAGCGGGTCGCCGATCCGGTATTCGCGCAGTTGCTGGAACTCGGTGCCCTCGCCGCGACGCCGCTGCAGGTGGGCGCCGAGCATGCGCGTGGCGGTGTCGGCACCGATCAGGGCAAGTTTGGCCAGCGGCGCGAAATTGGGATAGACGCGCAGCGTTTGCGCGCAATCGACCCGCCGCCGCTGGCGCCACAGCCCGAGCAGCGAATGCAGCCTAAGCTCGCAGCCGTTGAACTCGAAACTGCCGCGCGCGGCTGGGGTGAACCGGTACGCCAAGCTTTGCTCGCGGCCGGGCGGCAGGGGCAGCGTGCGCGGCAGGCCGGACACCGTCCAGTCGCCGGGGTGCAGGTCGTGTACGGCCACGGTCAGGCGGGTTCGCCCGGCCGCATTCAGTCGCAACTGTACGCGCTGCTCGACCCCGAGCGGCACCACCGCGGCCAGATCGCGGGCGACACGCGGCGTGGGCAATGCCGCCAGGGCCAGCGCATCGACCAGGGCCAGAGCCGCCAACAGCGTCAGGACCAGGGCCAACACCAGCGGCGGCCACCAGCCGAACGCCACCGGCACGCCGACCAGGGCGGCGAGCAGCAGCGCCGCGATCAGGGCCGGCGCCGGTCTCATTGCCGCGGTGCCTCGATCTTGAGCAGCAGGGCATCGAGCAGCTCATCGACCCGGCGCCCCTCGATCTGCATTTCCGGGGCCAGGCTGATGCGGTGCCGCAGCGCCGGGCGCGCGATCGCGACGATATCATCCGGCACCACGAAATCGCGGCCGGCGATCACCGCCTGGGCGCGCGCCGCGCGCACCAGCGCCAGGCTGCCGCGCGGCCCGGCGCCGAGCGCGATGCCGGGCCAGTCGCGGCTGGCGCGGACGATGCGCACGGCGTAGTCGAGCACGACCGGATCGACCCGCACCAGCGCGGTGCCGGCCTGCATGGCGACGATCGTCGCCGGCCGCGCCACCGCGCGCACCCGGCTCAGGTCGAAGGTACTGGCGCTGCGGCCCTGGCTGACAGCGGCGACCATGTCGCGCTCGTCGGCCAGTTCCGGGTAGGCCATGCGGATCTTCAGCAGGAAGCGATCGAGCTGGGCCTCTGGCAGCGGATAGGTACCCTCCTGCTCGATCGGGTTCTGCGTGGCCACGGTCAAAAACGGCGGCGGCAGTTCGAAACTGCGCGACTCGATGGTGACCTGCTGCTCCTGCATCACTTCGAGCAGGGCGGCCTGGGTCTTGGCCGGGGCGCGGTTGATCTCATCGGCGAGCAGCAGATGGGTGAACACCGGCCCGCGGCGAATTTTGAAGCTCTCGCTTTTCGGGTCGTAGAAGGCATGGCCGCTGACATCGCTCGGCATCAGGTCCGGGGTGAACTGCACGCGCGCGAACTGGCAGTCCAGGGCAGCGGCCAGGGAGCGCACCAGCAGGGTCTTGCCGAGCCCGGGCACGCCTTCGAGCAGCACATGGCCGGCAGCCAGCAGGGCGACCAGCAACTGGTCCAGCACCTCGGTCTGACCGATAAAGGCCTGGCCGATCTGGGCGCGGATGGCCGCCACCTGCTCGCCCAGGGCGGCGCCGGTGATTGGTTCGATAACGGGGGTGTCGTTCGCGGTCATGGTCGGGTTCTCAGTTGCATCAGGGTTTTGATGGCATGGAAAAAACTGTCCGGTCGGCGCCGGTCGGGGGTATGCAGGGCGGCGCGGATGCTGGCTTGGGCGATCTGGTGGCGTTCGGACAGGGCGCGCACGCGCTCGGCTTCGGGTAGCTCGGCAAATCCTGGGACGCGGCGCTCAATCTCTGCCTCGAAGCGGCGCAGCACAGCGCCATGCAAGGTGTCGCCGTGGCCGCGCCGGAAGGCGAATTCGCCGGCCGCCTGGACGTGTTCGAGTAGCGCCCGACGCGGTGCCAGTCGCGCCGGCAGCAGCGGGCCGAAGCGTTGGCTGCGCGCGGCGGCGAACGCCAGCAGGGCGAGCAACAGGGGCACAAGGATCGGCCAGCCGTGGCGGATCAGCAGATACCACAACGAGGGCATCGGGCTGGCGTGAACCAGGTGCACCTGGCCCAGGCGGGCATGTTCCAGCGAGGGCGCCAGCACCTGCCAGGCCAACGCCGCATTGCCCGGCTGGTCGAGTTCAGCATTGACCAGAAAATCCAGACTGGCGGCAATAAACACCTGGCCTGCACCGTAGCCGGCCCGCCCAAACACATAGCCGTCCTCGGCATTGCCCCAGGTCCAGAGGAATTGCAGCGATGCGTCTTCGTTCGCCAGGAATCGCCGCTCGCTGCACAGGCTGGGCGCGGTGTCTTCACCGGGCCAGTGCCAGTCGAGGCAACTGAAGTGCGGCAGCAGATCGAGGCCCAAGGCCGCGCTCAGGCGGTCACCCGATTCGCTCCCGGCATTCGGCAAGGCCATGACCAGATGGCCGCCCTGTTCCACCCAGTACAGCAAATCTTCGACCTGCCGGTCATTAAGCCCGGCGCCCGCCGCATGGATCAGCACCAGGTCGTTCTGGTCCGGCTGTAACCGATCAAAACCGCGGTGGTGGCGCACCGTTAGGCCCTGTCCGCCGATCGCCAGGCCCAGCGCGTAAAGCGGATTACTGCGGGCGGCGCCGCGCGGCGGCAGGGTGATCTCGCTTTCGACCCGCTCGAACAGCGCCCACCAGGCCACCAGCGCAGCCACGATCAGCACAGCCGACAAAGCGGCCACGGTCAGTGCTCGGCGATTCATACCCTCGCCTCCGCGCCTTCCTGGCCCGCAGTTTGACCCTCGCTCCAGGCAGCGAGCAGCGCCTCCAGTTCGCCATGATCCGGCTGCCGCGCGGCATAGGCGGTGGCCTGCCAGTGCCGGACGATGCGCGCGAACAACGCCGCGTACGCCTGCCCGCCCAGACGCCGGCTGGCGCGCAGACAATCGGCTTCGGTACTGCCAGGCGCGAGCGGCACACCCAAATGTTCGACCAGACGCGCCACCGCGCCCCGATAAAACAGGGCCATGGCCGCGCGCGGATCGCTCTGCCACAAGACCCGCACTGCCGCCGGAAGGTCGGTGGGCGGAACCTGTGCCGCAGTCAGGAGGGTAGAGGCGATCGCTTCGTTGCTTACCGCCGGACGCAGCGCATCGGCGACCCAGGGCAGCCATTGCCGGTGTCGGACCAAGACCAGCACCAACAGCATCACGAATAACAGCCATAGACCGTATTTGCTGAGCAGCGCAACCATACTGCCCAGGCTACGCAGCCACAGCGGCATCGCCCGCTCGGCGCCGGGCTCGGGCGGATTGCGCAGCTTCCATTCGGAAATGCGTTTACGCGGACGCAGGTCCGGATCGCGGTAGGCCTGCGCGACATCCGCTTCCCAGGCGACGCCATCGTGGCGGTACTGGCGCGAGAATATTTGTTCGAGTGTCAATGGCCTCGGCTGCGTCTGATCTACCGCGGCGGCTTCTTCTACCGGCGCGTCCGAAGCGGCCGCAGGCAGGCCGGTCAGCAACGTGCCGCCCAGCAGTGCCAGCGCCAGCGCCGCGGCTAGCCCGCGTAGACGTTCGGCCAGGCGCCGGAACGCGAGTTCGATATCCCAGGCCTCGAGCTGGATGCGGCGGTTGAGATAAAGACCGAAGCCCGCGCCGACATAAATCGGTTCGATCACCGCCATCGCCAGCCAATAAATAACCACCCACAGCGCCTGGGCCCAGTCCGGTCGGTCTTGAAACAGGGTGGCCCACATCGCCTGCGCCGATTCGGACAGGAATTCGACCGGAACGAACATCAACGCCAGCACCAGCACCGACAGCACCAGCATCGCTTCCAGATGCCAACCGATCACGCCCAGCATGAAACCGGGATTGCCGACGCCGTGCATCAGAATCCGTGCACGGGTAGCGCGCCCGGCGCCGCGCTGGCCCTCCAGCAGGTCGATCGGCAGCAGCAGCGAGCGCGCCGGATGCAATCGCCGCCAGCTCAGCCACGGCCAAACCCCCGATCCGAGCAGTGCACCGCGAATGCCCAGGGTTTCGCGCACGCTGGGCGTCTGGCCGAACACCGCCCGCGACAGCACGAACAAAGGCACCCGGTCGAACCATGGCTTCAGCCACCACAGCAGCAAAGCACCCAGCCAGATCTGGCCGAGCAGGTATCCGCAGATAGTGAACAACACCAGCGCCGGGAGGGTGACCGCGACCCAGGCCTGGGCGATCACCCACCAGTGGCGCCGCACCAGGGCCACACCCAGGTCGCTCGCCTCCCAGGCAGTGCGCGGGCGCAGATCGACGCTCAACTGCTCAAGCCGCATCGACCGATCCCCGCCCGCCGCGCCACAACCACAGCCCGATCAACAGCCACAGCGCGCCGCCTGCGCCGAAACGCAAAGCATCCGGCAACCAACCGAGTGAGGACCAGAACGCCTCGACAAAGGCCGCAAACACCAACATGGCGAATACGCCGAGGACCAGCCGGGCGCCGACCGCGCCAGATTCGAGCAGGGCCCGCGACCTCGAACGCCGACCCGGCGCGAGCAGAGCGTAGCCGATGTGCAGCCCGGCACCACCGGCGATCACGATCGCCAGCAGTTCCGGCGCGGAATGCCCGACCACGAAGCGCCAGAACGGGCCGCCATAGCCGATCGCCGTCAAATGACCGGCGACCGTGCCGATCATCACCCCGTTCGACAGCAGCACCACGACCGAACCCAGGCCGAACAGCAGGCCGCTGGCGAAGGTGCGAAATCCGATGCTGACGTTGTTGAAAATGTAGTAGCCGAACATTTTGATATCCGAGCCGCTGTCGCGGCCGAGCCGGTCGCCGGCGCTGGCCGGATCGTACATGCGCTCGAAATCGGCGATCTGGCTCGGCTCGAACACCGTAAGCACCAGTTCCGGCTGCCATTGCAGCAGCCCGAGCATCAGCGCCAACGGCAGGAAGAACAGCAGCGCCGATACCGTCATGGCCCGCCATTCTGCCCGCACCAAACGCGGAAATTCGCTGGCGAAGAAAGCCACGATCCGCCGCAGCCGCGGTGGCGGCGGCCGGTACAGCACCTGGTGCCCGCGCGCCACCAGGTCGTGCAACCGGGCCTGCAGGGTGGCGCTGTATATGCGCTGCTCGGCGAGGGCGAAGTGTTGGCAGATACGGCGATAGCGGGCGGCGAATTGTTGATCTGGCGGCGCCGCGGCGGCGTCCTGGTTTCGGGCCTTGCGGCCGGGTCGCGCGCGCAGCTCCAGCCAACGCTCGAACGCCGACCATTCCGGTCGGTGGGCACGCTCGAAGGCATCCTGCTTCATCGTCGGTCCTCGGGTTCGGCCTTCAACGTCGCCCGAGCATGGCACTGGCCATGCCTAGCAAACGCTGCACCGCCAGTGCCCCGCCAACCCCGGTCAGCGGCTGCAGGATGGCGGCCAACTCCTGCTGACGCTCCGGGGTCAACAGCCGCGCCCGCTCGGCAAAGGCGACCACCGCCGCCTGTTCGAGACGGCTCAACGCAACCGCTGCGTGCACCACCGGCACTTGCGGCGCGCTATCTCTCAATTGCGCCTGTTCGGCATAGACCACCAGAGTGCCAGCGACACGATCGCCCAGGCGCCGTGCGTCGGCATCGCTTAGGCAGGCGAGCAGACCGAATCCGTACAGCAGCGGCAACATATCAACCGTGCGCAGCAGATTACGCAGGAACGAAGACAACCAGGTCACCGGCGTGCCGTTGCGGTTGATCACACGCAGCCCGAGTACCCGCTTGCCCGGGGTCTGACCGTCGTTCAGCACTTCGAACAACACCGGATAGAACCACCAGACGGCGAACAATCCAATCATGTAGAAACCGGTTCCGGCGGCGCCGAGCAGCACCAGCCCGGTCGCCAACACCCAAAGCACCGCCAGGCGAATGGCAAAATCCAGCGCCCAGGCCGCGGCCCGTGGCATCACCCCGGCCACCCGCCATTGCAGGGCGATGCCCTCGGGAGTTTCGACCCGGGCCAGAGTATCGAGCAGCGCATCGGCCATGTTCAGGCCTTGACCACGATGGTGCCGGCGATCAGATCATGCAGGCAACGCCGATCGTTGCCGAAGATCAGCAGTGGGTCGAGCAGGCCGAAGACCCAACCGATCAGAGGTATCGCACTGAGCAGGGCGACCGGCAGCCAACGCGCAAAAACATACCGGGTGAGCCCGCAGCGGCTGCCATCGACCAGCACCACCTTGATCCCCAACCAACGCTTGCCCAGCGTCTGTCCATGGCGATGCAGCAGGACCATATTGACGATCCACAAGGCCAGGATGGCCAACGCGGCCACGCTTACCATGCCGGCCAGGGCGAAATTGCTGCCGCTATTGATCTTGCCGACTGCGGCCATCATCACTGCGGCGAGGACGGCCACCAAAATCACCGGCACCAGGAACACCAGCCCATCAAGAATCGCCGCCCCAAGACGCGTGAGCCGCTCGGCCAGCTCCAACTGAAAAACCGCAGCATCCTCCACCCGTGCAGTCGGCGCCGCATAGGGGTTGAATGCTGGCAGCGGCGGTGGCAGGGTCATCTATTGCTCCGGTCGAAACCGTCACTGTAGCGAATTCCGGCTGCGTAACTCAATGTGAATCTGGCCTGTGAATCTGGCCTGTCATCCCGGCGCCATAGTGGGAACGGGGAACGGGGAACGGGAACGAGGAACAGATAGAGCCGTCGCCCCGGCGCAAGCCGGGGCCCAGTGCTTGGAAGGGGGAACGGTCAAAAGCGCTGGGTCCCAGCGTTCGCTGGGACGACAATCCCCTGCCGTCGCTCCCCCGTTCCCGTTCCCGTTTCCGGCTCCCGGCTCCGCACCGTTGCGCTTCGCTTCGCTGCATTACGCTCAGCACAACCTACTCCGTCCCCCGTTCCCAGCCCTCCATTCCCCAACCCTGAAAGCGTTTCGCGGCCAAACGGTTCCCATGTTCTGTCGTCCATCATCGGCTGCGACGCGCGCCGGGGAGTCACCTATGTTCCGCTACCGTGGTTGTCTGTCCAACTTGATTGTCGGCGCCGCCTGCCTGGCTAGCGCACCGGCCGGCGCCGTCAGCCTGCTCGCGGTGCCGGCCGCCGATGGCAGCAGCCTCAGTCTGAGCGTCTGCGCCGAGGCCGCGCCCAGCCTGGTGCTGTACGCGAGCCGGTCCGCCCAGGACTTTTTGCAATCGGTCGCGGTCGCCGACGGGGTGGGCAGCGAGCGGCGCGGCCGCAGTCTGCGTCTGGCGCCCTGGCCTGGCGGTTGCGCCCGACTCGGCATCGATTTGGGCCGGATCACCGCCGCCGCCCGCCCGGACCAAGGCTTCCGTCTGGAGCAGGTATTGCTCACCGCCGCCGAAAGCTGGCTGTGGCGGCCGGCCGATTCCGCCGAGCTGCGTTTCGACTTGCCGGCCGGCTGGCAGGTCTCTACACCCTATGCCCGCTGTGGCGCGAACTGCTTCCGGCTCGGGCCAGAAGCCGCCGACGGTCCCGCCTTCATCGTGCTGGGTCCGCTCGATCGACGGGAAATTCGCCTGCCCGGCGGTGTCGTCGAGCGAGTGATCCTGCCCGGCGGAGATGCCGCTGGGCGTGCCCGGCTGGATCGCTATGCCGAACACAGCCTGTGCCTGATGCAAGTCGCCTATGGGCAATTACCGGTTGCGCACTTGCAAATGCTTTTGGTGCCCCTGCCCGGTCGGCAGCGCGCGGTACTGTTTGGGCAGGTTTACCGCGGTGGACTGGGGGGTATCCAGGTGTTGGTCGATCCCGAGCGGCCCTGGTCGGAATTCGCCGATAACTGGATCGCCCCGCACGAATTCACGCATCTGATGCACCCGTATCTGGGCGACGATTCGCGCTGGTTGTCGGAGGGCCTGGCCAGTTACCAACAGAATGCCATCCTGGCACGTGCCGGACTGCTGAGTGCGGCCACCGCCTGGACCAAATTGCTGCAGGGCTTCGACCGCGGCCGCCGCCGTGACCTGCAAGCCACGCTGCCGGAAGCCAGCACCCACATGCACCGCGCCGATGCCTACATGCCGGTTTATTGGGGCGGAGCTGGGTTCTGGCTGGAGGCAGAACTGGCGCTGATCGAGCAACGACAACTCGATCTGGACCAGTTGCTCGACCGCTTCCGTGCGTGCTGTCTGCCGCCGAGCGAGGACTGGAACGGACCGCGCTTCCTGGCTGCATTGGACCGCCTGTCCGAATCCACAATCTTCACCGATACCGCCCGACGCTACTGGCGCCAGCGCGGCTTTCCCGACCTCGGTGCAAGCTTGCAGCGGCTCGGCATCGCGCTTGATGGCAAGCGCCTGAGCCTGGACCCCGATCCGGCCAAGGCCGCCTTGCGTGCGCGGCTGTTGCGCGCTGGCCAGCGGCGTCCCTGTTGAGATGTAGGGGCGACCCGGCGGGTCGCCCTGCGGTTTGAAGCGGGCGACCCACCGGGTCCCCCCTACGATTCCCCATTCCCCGGTCCCCATCCCCCGTCCCCCCCGACATCACGCCCGCCGGCGGCATTCGGGCTAGAATCAACGCAACATTGCGTGGACAGCCAAGGCCATTGTTTTGTT
>JBFXKH010000012.1:0-42200 GCA_050173995.1 Lysobacterales bacterium
CCTCTGCATAGCCTCTAGTCTCTAGCTTTGTTGTGCTTCGCGGCGCTCAGCACAACCTCTACATAGCCTCTAGTCCCTAGCCTCTAGTCCTTAGCTTTGTTGCGCTTCGCTGCGCTCAGCACAACCTATGAACCTATGAACCTATGAACCTATGAACCTATGAACCTATGAACCTATGAACCTATGAACCTATGAACCTATGAACCTATGAACCTATGAACCTATGAACCGAAAACCTAAAACCTAAAACCTAAAACCTAAAACCTAAAACCTAAAACCTAAAACCGCTGTCCCCCACCTTGAACACTCAGTCGTTTTCAGGCATGAGAGAAGGTCGCCCGTAACCATGACCAAGGACCCCGCCCAGTGAACCCGCCCCGATCCCCGCTACGCCTGGTGGCACACAAGTTTGGCGGGTCCAGCATGCGCGATGCTGCGCGTATCCGTGCGGTGGCGGAGATCCTGCTGTCGCGGCCGGAGCCGGCCCAGGTGGTGGTGGTTTCGGCGATGCAGGGGGTGACCGATGCGCTGATCGAACTGGTCGCCGCCGCAGCGCGGCGCGAGCCGGGCTGGCGCGAGCAATTGCGTGGATTGCAGCAGCGCCATCTGGATGCGGCCGCAGGTTTGCTCGATGGCGAACTGAGCGGCTTCGCAAACTGGCTGGCGGCCGAATTCGCCAATGTCGCCGATGTCCTGCACGCGCTGGCGCTGATGGGTACCAGCAGTCGCGAGGCCTTGGAGTTGCTGCAAGGCATGGGCGAGGTCTGGTCCTCGCGGCTGCTGGCGGCGCATTTGCTGGCGCGCGGCCAGGTGGCCGAATGGCTGGATGCGCGCGAGGTGCTGTCGGTGCGCAGCGAGGAACTCGGGGTGATGGTCGACTGGCCACGTTCGCAGGCGGCGTTTGCCGCCTGGCGCGAACAGCATCCGGCGACGCGGATCATCGCCACCGGCTATGTCGCCCGCGACCAGCAGGGCCGCGCCACCACACTGGGACGCAACGGCAGCGACTACTCGGGTTCGATCTTCGGCGCGCTCGCCGGTGCCGACGAAATCCATATCTGGACCGATGTCGATGGCGTGCTCAGCGCCGATCCGCGCCGGGTGCCGGAGGCGGTGCTGGTCCCCGATCTGAGCTTCGACGAGGCCTGCGAGCTGGCCTATTTCGGCGCCAAGGTGATCCATCCGCAGACCATGGCCCCGGCGATCGCACGCGGCATCCCGATCACCATCCGCAATACCTTCCGGCCCGAACTCCCGGGTTCGCGGATCGGCAGCGAACGTTCGGCCACGACGCCGGTCAAGGGCGTCAGCGTGATCGACGGGCTCGCCCTGATCAATGTCGAGGGCGCCGGCATGATCGGCGTGCCGGGCACCGCCGAGCGCCTGTTCGGCGCGCTGCGCCAGGCCGGTATTTCGGTGGTGATGATCTCGCAGGGTTCGTCCGAGCATTCGATTTGCTGTGTGGTGCGCGAGCCCGACAGCGCGCGTGCCGGCGCGGTGCTGAACGAGACCTTCGCGCGCGAGCTGGATCGCGGCTTCCTGCAGGCGATCAGCGTCGAGCCGGGTATCAGCGTGCTGGCCATCGTCGGCGACGGCATGGCCGGCACCCCGGGCGTGGCGGCGCGGCTGTTCGAACACTTGGCGCGTGGTCTGGTCAATGTCCGGGCGATCGCGCAGGGTGCCTCCGAACGCAATATCTCGGTGGCGATCCGCGGCGACGACGCGACCAAGGCGCTGCGCGTGGTCCACGCCGGCTTTTATCTTTCGGCGCAGACCCTGTCGATCGGCATCATCGGGCCGGGCCATGTCGGCGCCGCCCTGATCGACCAGATCGCCGCGGCGCAGGCACGGCTGCGCCGCGAGGCCGGGCTGGATCTGCGCGTGCGCGCGATCGCCGGCAGCCGCCGGCTGCTCGCTGCCGAGACTGGCATCGACCTGGCCGATTGGCGAGCACAATACGCCCAGACGGCCGATGCCGGGCCGGTCGATCTGCACGCATTGGCCGAGTTCGTGCACGCCGCCCACCTGCCGCACGCGATGATCATCGACTGCAGCGCCTCTGACGCGGTCGCCGAGTGCTATCCGGACTGGCTCGCTGCTGGCATCCACGTGATCACCCCGAACAAGCATGCCGGCGCCGGGCCGTTGGCCCGCTACCGGGCGATCCAGCAGGCGACCCAATCCGGGCAGGCGCGGTTTCGCTACGAGGCCACGGTCGGCGCCGGCCTGCCGGTGATCTCGACCCTGCGCGATCTGATCGACACCGGCGACCGGGTGATCCATGTGCAGGGCATGTTCTCCGGCACGCTGGCTTTTCTGTTCAACCGTTTCGACGGTTCGCAGCCCTTTTCCGAACTGGTCCGCGAGGCGCGCGAGCGCGGCTACACCGAACCCGACCCGCGCGACGATCTGGACGGCCGCGATGTCGCCCGCAAGCTGGTGATCCTGGCGCGCGAGCTCGGGCTTGGCATCGAGCTCGCCGACGTGACCGTGGACAGCCTGATTCCGAGCGAGTTGCGTGCCGGCAGTGCCGAGGATTTCATGGCCGGCGCAGCAGCTCTCGATCGACCGATGCAGCAGCGGCTGGACGCGGCGCGCGGCGAGGGCCAGGTGCTGCGCTTCGTGGCCAGTCTCGATGCCAGCGGCGCGGCCAGCGTCGGGCTGGTCGCCCTGCCGCGCGCGCATGCTTTCGCCAATGCCCGCCTGACCGACAACGTGGTGCAGTTCACCACCGCCCGCTACGCCGAGAATCCGCTGGTGGTGCAGGGGCCGGGGGCCGGGCCGGAGGTGACTGCGGCCGGCGTGTTCGCCGATCTGCTGCGGGTAGCCGCGTATCTTGGAGCGCGCCTGTGAGCGGAGCGCGTGCGGCCTCTGCGTTTGCTCCGGCCAGTGTCGGCAATGTCGGCGTCGGTTTCGATCTGCTCGGCCACGCGCTGGCCGGTGCCGGCGACCGGGTACTGGCGCGGCGGATCGCTGCCGAGCGCGCCGCGCCGCCGGTACGGGTCGTGGCGATTCGCGGCGTGCTCGCGGATCTGCCCCGCGACTGCGAACGCAATACCGCGGCGCGGGCGATTGCCGCCTTGCTCGCCAGCCAGAACGTCGACTTCGCGGTCGAGATCGAAATCGAAAAGGGCATCGCGCTCGGCTCCGGCATGGGCGGTTCGGCGGCATCGGCGGTGGCCGCCGTGGTCGCGGCCAATGCCCTGTTGCCACGGCCCTTGCCCTTGCCCGAGATCTATCCGTTCGCGCTGGAGGGCGAGTTCGCCGCCAGCGGTGGCCGCCATGGCGACAATGTCGCGGCCAGTCTGCTCGGCGGTCTGGTGCTGGCCAGCCCGGAACGGCTGCTGGCCTTGCCGGTGCCGGCCGGCATCACCTGTCTGTTGCTGCATCCGGATTTGGTGGTCGAGACCCGGGTCGCCCGCGAACGCTTGAAAGCCCCCTATCCGCTGTCGGAGTTCGTCGCCCAGAGCTGCGCGCTGGCTTTGTTCATGGCCGGGCTGTATCGCTCCGACCTGGCATTGATTCGCGCCGGGCTTAGGGATGGCCTGGTCGAACCGCGCCGCGCCGATCTGATTCCGGGCTTCGCCGCGGTCAAGCAGGCACTGCTCGATGGCGGCGCGCTGGGTGCCAGTATCTCCGGCGCCGGCCCGAGCGTGTTCGGCTGGTTCGCCGGACGCGCCGCCGCCGAGGCCGCTGCGGCACCTGCCATTGCGGCGTTTGCCGCCGCGGGTCTGGCTGCCGATGCCCTGGTTTCCGATCTTGCTGCACCCGGTGCGAGGCTCGAATCATGCAGTTCCTGAGCACCCGCGGCGGAGATCGGGTCGGCATCGACCAGGCCTTGCTGCGTGGTCTGGCGGCCGATGGCGGGCTGTATGTGCCGGCGCGTTTTCCCAGCCTCCGGCCGGAAATGTTTGCCGACGAGCACGACCTGGCCGCGGTCAGCACCCGGCTGCTCGGCGCATTTTTCGACGAATCGGTGTTGGCGCCAGACTTGCCGTCGATCTGCGCCACGGCGCTGAATTTTCCGCTGCCGCTGATCGCGCTGGCTGATCGCAACGATTATCTGTTGGAGCTGTTTCACGGGCCGAGCGGGGCGTTCAAGGATGTCGGCGCGCGCTTTCTGGCCGAAGCCCTGAGCCGCCTGCGCGATCCCGGGCAGCCGCCGGTTACGGTGCTGGCGGCGACTTCCGGCGATACCGGTAGCGCGGTCGCGGCGGCGTTTCATCGGCGACCGGGGTTCCGCGTGGCGGTGTTGTTTCCCAAGCACGGCGTGTCGGCGCGCCAGGCGCATCTGCTGAGTTGTTTCGGCGACAACGTGGACAGCTATCGGGTGGCTGGCAGCTTCGACGACTGTCAGACCATGGTCAAGGCCGCCTTCGCCGACCGCGAACTGCAAGAGCGGCGGCCGCTCACCTCGGCCAACAGCATCAGCATCGGACGGCTGTTGCCGCAGATCGGCTATTACGCGCTGGCCGCACTGCAATACTGGCGCGAGCATGCAACGCCGCTCAATTTCATTATTCCGAGCGGCAATCTGGGCAATGGGCTGGCCGCCTTGTACGCGCGCCGGATCGGCCTGCCGATCGGCGCCATCCAGTTCGCCAGCAACGCCAATACCGTGCTGACGGATTTTTTTGCGAGCGGCGAGTACCGGCCGCGGCCCAGCGTGCCAACCCTGGCCAATGCCATGGATGTCGGCGCACCGAGCAATCTGGAGCGCTTGCGCGACCTACTGCCCGGCCTGCCCGGGGCCGACCCCACGCTGAGCGCGGCGGCGGTATCCGATGCCGAGATCGCCGCGCGGCTGCGGGTGTTCCATCAGCAGCAGGGGCGGGTGATCTGTCCGCATACGGCGACCGCCGCCGAGTTGCTGGCACGAACCCGGGCGGCGGGCGATGACCGCCCCTGGTGCGTGGTCGCGACCGCCCACCCGGCCAAGTTCGAAGCCGTGGTCGAGCCGCTGATCGGTGCCCGTGTGCCGATTCCCGCGTCGCTTGCGCCGTGGCTGGCCCGGCCAGCGCAGGCCATCGCGCTCGATGCCAGTGCCGATGCCTTGCGTGACCGATTGTCTCAAGCTACATGAACTGCGGCCTGCGCAGCGTCCGCAGGCCGTGGGTTAAGCACGGATTCAAGGCGCCGGGCGCAGTCTGCCAGTCGCCTGCCACTCCTTGTGGCGAACGGGCTATTATCCTGACCATGGCGTTCCATGTCTTTCGGCCGATTCTTGTCTGCGGGCTGTTGCTTGCGGGCGTTGCCGTGGCTGCCGATCGGGAAAGTCCCGGCGAACGCCCAGCGGACCGGGTCGAGCGAGTCCGCGCGCCGACTGCCGCCGATGTGATCGAAGCCGAGCGTCGGCGCGACGATCATTGGCAGGATTCGAGCGATCCGCGCGCTGGCCGGTTTCCGCAGCGGGCGCAGCAGTTCGATCATGAGCGTCGCTCCAGCACCGATATGCAGCAGGCAATCCAACAGGCGCAATCACGCCATGGCGGCAAGGTGCTGAGCGCCGACCGCATCAATTATCGCGGCGAGGACCGTTTTCGGGTCAAGCTGCTGACCGCCGATGGCCGCGTGCGCGTGGTGCAGATGCAGCAAAGCGATCTGCGCGCGGATGGTCAACCCGCGGTCGATGAGCGCGCGGCGCTGCGCCGCAGCGACCGCCAACCTGCGCCCGCCCCGCGCCCGCGGGCTCAGCGGCCGAACGATCCGGGTGGCGATCGTGCCCGCGGCGAGCGCCGGCCCGATACACCCAGCGACAATTCCCCCCGCCACCCTTGATCCCGGAAAGGAGATCCCTTGATGCGAATTCTCTTGGTTGAAGACGAAGCCCCACTGCGCGAGACCCTGGCGGCACGACTGAAGCGCGAAGGCTATGCGGTCGACGTCGCCGCCGATGGCGAAGAAGGTTATTACCTCGGCAAGGAAGTGCCGTTCGATGTCGGCATCATCGATCTTGGCCTGCCCAAGCTGTCCGGCATGGAGCTGATCCATAAGCTGCGCGCCGGCGGCGCCAAGTACCCGATCCTGGTGTTGACTGCGCGTTCAAGCTGGCAGGACAAGGTCGAAGGGCTGAAATCCGGCGCCGACGACTATCTGGTCAAGCCGTTCCATGTCGAGGAATTGCTGGCCAGGCTGAACGCGCTGATGCGCCGCGCCAGCGGCTGGACCCGGCCGCAACTGGTGTGCGGACCGATCGTGCTCGACACCACCGCGCAGACCATCGCGGTCAACCAGCAGCCGGTCGATCTGACTACCTACGAATACAAGGTGCTCGAATACCTGATGGTGCACGCCGGCGAACTGGTGTCCAAGGCGGACCTGACCGAGCACATCTACCAGCAGGATTTCGATCGCGATTCCAACGTGCTCGAGGTGTTCATCGGGCGGCTGCGGCGCAAACTGGACCCGGACGGAAGCATCAAGCCGATCGAGACCGTGCGCGGCCGCGGTTACCGGTTCGCGATCGCGCGCAGCGAATGAACAGCGAGCGGATCCGGGGCTGACTGTCGCCATGGCCTGGGGCCGACCGGTTTCCCTGCATACCCGGCTGCTGTGGACGGCGAGTCTGGCGCTGGCCGCGTTTCTCGGCGCGACCGGCTATTCGCTCGATCAGGCGTTCCGCCAGAGCGCCCTGCAGGCGATGCGTGATCGCCTGGAGAGTTATGTCTACGGCTATCTCTCCGGCACCGACATCAGCAAGGACGGCAAGCTGATCCTGCCGGAGTTTCCGCCGGATCCGCGCTTCGACCGGCCGCAGTCGGGGCTGTATGCCGGCGTGGTTGGTGAGGGCATCGAATGGCGGTCGGCCTCGGCCATGGGCCGCGACCTGCCGTTCGGCGAGAGGCTGGAGCCGGGGCGCACCTACTGGAGCACCCAGCCCGGCACCAGCAATGTCGGCGGCATCTACCGCTATTCACGTGGCGTCGCCTGGGAGATTCCGAATGGCGGCGAGATCAAGCTCACCTTCCACGTTGCCGAAAACGATGCCTCGATCAACCGCCAGATCGATGTATTTCAACGCACCCTGGTCAGCCGTCTGGTCGGTGCCGCCGTGGTGCTGTTTCTGGTGCAGTTGCTGATGCTGCGCTGGAGCCTGCGGCCGTTGCGCGCGGTCGCCCTTGACCTGGCGCGGGTCGAACAGGGCGAACGCGAGTCGCTTCCGGACGGCTGCTACCCGCGTGAACTGGAACCGTTGACCCGCAGCATCAACGATGTGATCAGCAATGAACGCGAACAGCGCACCCGCTATCGCAACACCCTGGGCGACCTGGCGCATAGCCTGAAGACCCCGCTCGCGGTGGTCAGAAACGAACTCGAATCGGCGACCGATCCGCTGATCGCCAAACAGGTGATCAGCGAGCAGGTCCAGCGCATGGACGAACTGGTTGCCTACCAACTGACCCGGGCAGCCGCCGCCGGCCATGCCACTTACGCCGCTCCGGTCGCGATCGAAGTGCAGGCCGAAGCGATCGTATCCAGCCTGGAAAAGGTCTATGCCGAACGCGGCATTCTGTGCGAATTCGAGATCGATGGCCGCGCCCGCTTCTATGGCGACAAGGGCGACTTGCTCGAATTGCTCGGTAACCTGCTCGACAACGCCTTCAAGTGGGCGCGCTCGCGGGTGTTGCTGTCGGTGCGTTGCCAACCGCATCCGAGCGGGCCACGCAGCGGCCTTGAGATCATCGTCGAAGACGACGGACCGGGCATCCCGGAACAGGACATCGCGTGGTTATTGCAACGTGGCGTGCGCGGCGACGAACGCGTCCAGGGCCACGGCATCGGCATGTCGATCGTGCAGGATATCGTCAGGAATTATCGTGGTGCCTTGCATGTAGACCGCTCCGAGGAACTGGGCGGCGCCCGCTTCAGCCTGGTCTTCGGCCAGGGCGCGTAGAACCCGGCCGGAAGTAGCCCGGAAGGAGCGCAGCGGATTCCGGGGAAGATGCCAAGCGTAGCCCGGATGAAGCGCAGCGGCTCTCAACAGCGGAACTGTTCAATCCGGGGAGGGGTGCTGCGCTCTTTCCGGGCTGCGTGGCTGGTACTCCCGGAATCCGCTGCGCTCCTTCCGGGCTACATCCGCTAACCGCTAGCCCCTAACAGGACAAAGCACTGGCCGCATTCACCTTGCAGCGGTTATAAAGAAGACTTGCCGCAGCGAATCGTGCGGCCGGGTAATTGCCAGGTAACGAGAGACCATGAGCGAAGAACTGCTGATCAACGTGACCCCACGTGAAGTGCGGGTGGCCCTGGTCGAAAACGGCATGCTGCAGGAGATCGCCATCGAGCGCAGCTCGCGACGCGGTTACCACGGCAATATTTACATTGGGCGGGTGCAGCGGGTGATGCCCGGAATGCAGGCGGCGTTCGTCGATATCGGTCTGGATCGTGCTGCCTTCCTGCATGCCTCGGATATCGTGCGCGCGCCGGTGAGTGGGAGCGAAGACGGTTCTGCCGATCCCACCCCGGCCAGCGAGTCCAGCACCGATATGCCGCCGCTGCCGCCGCTGCCGCTGTTGCCGGTCGCGGCTTCGGTGCCGTCGATCAGCGGATTGGTGCACGAGGGACAGCGCATCGTGGTACAGGTGGTAAAGGACCCGATCGGCAGCAAGGGTGCGCGACTGACCACGCATTTGTCGATTCCATCGCGCTATCTTGTCTTGCTCACCACCAGCAAAACCATTGGCGTGTCGGCGCGTATCGAGGACGAGACCGAGCGCACCCGGCTGCGTGAGGCCTTGGCCGCGCTGGTGCCGGCTGCCGAATTCGGCTTCATCGTGCGCACCAATGCCGAGGGATTGGCGGTCGAGCCGCTGCTGGAAGATATCAACTACCTGACCCGGGTGTGGCGTGCGGTCAGCGCGCGCTTCGCCGCAGCCAAGGTCGGCGACTGTGTTTACGAAGATCTGGCGCTGCCGCTGCGCTCGGTGCGCGATCTGATGCGCGATGAAGTGGACAAGGTGCGTATCGACTCGCGCGAGACCTTCGAACGCACGCTGAAATTCGTCAACCAGTTCATGCCGAGCATGGTCGAGCGCATCGAACACTATCCGGGCGAGCGTCCGATTTTCGATCTGTACGGGGTGGAAGACGAGATCCAGCGCGCCCTGCAAAAGTCGGTGCCGCTCAAATCCGGCGGCTATCTGGTGATCGACCAGACCGAGGCGATGACCACCATCGACGTCAACACCGGCAGCTTCCTCGGTACCCGCAATCTGGAAGAGACGGTCTATCGCACCAATCTGGAGGCAGCCCAGGCGGCCGCGCGGCAGCTGCGGGTGCGCAATCTGGGTGGGATCATCATCATCGACTTCATCGACATGTCCGACGACGAACACAAGCGTCAGGTGATTCGGCAGTTGGAAAAACACCTGGCCCGCGATCACGCCAAGACCACCGTTTATGACATGTCGCCGCTCGGTCTGGTCGAGATGACGCGCAAGCGCACCGCCGACAGTCTGGCCCGGCAACTGTGCGAACCGTGCCCGGCCTGCGCCGGACGCGGCCAGATAAAGACCGCAGAGACGGTCTGCTACGAAATTTTCCGTGAAATCACCCGCGCCGTGCGGCAGTTCGACGCCGCCAAGCTGCTGGTGCTGGCCGCGCCTGGCGTGGTGTTGCGGGTGGAGGAAGAAGAGTCGGCGGCGGTCGCCGAACTCGAAGAGTTCATCGGCAAGAGCATCCGCTTTCAAGTCGAGGAACAGTATTCGCAAGAACAGTTCGACGTCGTACTGCTGTGACCGGGACGCAGGCCAAGAAGCGACGTTGGCATCGGCACTGGTGGCTGGGCGCGGTGGCGGCCGTGGTGATCGTGCTTGGGCTGCTGGTCGGCGCGGCCGGTCTCTTGTTTCCCTGGTTGTTGGCGCATCCCGAGCGGGTGCGCGTGTTCCTGTCCGCGCAGTTGCAGCGGCCGCTGGAGTTCGCCAGCCTGTCCGGGCGCTGGCGAGCAAAGGGACCGGTGTTCACCATGAACCAGTTGCGTATCGGCGGCGAGAACGGCGAACCAGCGCTGCTGATCGAACGGGCCGAGTTGGGATTCGACTTTTATGCTTTTTTGCACAGCGATCGGGCCTGGCATGAATTGGGCATCGTGGCACCGGTGTTCGATGTCGAACGCAGCGCTGGCCAGTGGCGGGTACGGCAATGGCACGGGGCCAGTTTCGGCGAGGGCAGCTTCGATCTTTCTGCGCTGAAACAGTTGGGGGCGATATTGCTGCGCTCGGCCAGCATCAATATTCGCGATGTCGATAGCGGCAGCCATCTCGCGCTGCGCGATGTCGAAGTGCGCATCGACGACAGCGCGCGTGGGCATTCCCTGCGCGCTTCGCTGCGCACCGAAGCGGCGACCGCCAGTATTCGGATGAAGTGCAGCACCGCGCGTGGTTTTGCCGCCGGCCAATGCTACTTGCGCGGCGAACAATTGCAGCTTGCCGACTGGCTTTCGACTTGGCCGCTGCTCGGCATCCGGGCCAGCAGTGGCCGCGCCGATCTCGATGCCTGGGTGGAGTACACGGGTTTTCGGCCGATCGGGGTGCGCGCCGATGTCGAGCTGCATGATGCCGACTTTCATGGCGCCACCGGCGCCGATTTGGTTGCGCCAGTAGCGGGGTTGCGCAGCCAGCGTACTGCCCGCAGCGCGCTGGCGGTGGATTGGCATTCGCCACAGGCTGGAAGCTGGCGCCTGCGCTTCCTGGAGGGCGATTCGCCGCAGGCCCTGAACCGCGCTGACGCGGCCAGCGGGGTCGGCTCCGATCTGGTGTCGCGACTGCAAGTGGAACACGATGGCGCGGGTAACGGGCGCCAGGATCGCGTTCGGATCGATGCATTGCGGCTCGACCGCCTGCTGCCCTGGCTGGCGGTTTCCAATGCGCTACCGTCGTCCCTGGCCAGCGCTCTGGCTGAGGCGGAGCCGCATGGTGTCCTGCGTTCGGCGCAATGGGTCGGCGATGGCCTCGGACGCTGGCGACTGCAAGGCGAAGTGCAGGGGCTGGGTTGGCGTAGCGTCGGCAAGTTGCCCGGTCTGGACGGCGTCTCTGGCCGCTTCGAGGGGGATCAGCAGGCGGTGGTGCTAAGCCTCGAACGGGTCCAAACGATGCTGCGCGGCCCAGGGCTGCTGCGCAGGCCGCTGGCGCTGCGCCTCCAGCCGTTTTCCATCGGCTGGCAAAATCTGGCGCCCGGATTCCGCATCGCAGTGGACGGCCTGGACGCCGACATCCAGGGGGCTGCCCTCGCCGCCCAACTGGCGCTCGACTTCCTGCCCGATGGCGGGCGCCCTACGGTCGATGCGATGCTGAACTTGCAACCGATGGATTTGACCGCGGTCAAGCCGGTGCTGCCAATCGGGGTGATGGCGACATCGACCGTGGAGTGGCTGGACCGGGCCTTGCTTGCTGGCAGCCTGCACCACGCTTCGGTGGTGCTGCGCGGCGATCTCGACGATTGGCCGTTCGCCGATGGCCAGGGTCGTTTCGACGCGGTCACCAGTTTTGGCGCGGCCGAGATCGACTACACCTCGGGCTGGCCGGCAGCAAAAATCGACCTTGCCCATGTGCAGTTCAGCAACAACCGGATGCAGGTGCAGGTATCGGCCGCAAACGTGCTCGGCAACCGGATCGAAAACGCGACGGTTGCCATCGCCGATCTCGGGCATCCGCAGCTGGATGTCGATGTGCAGAGCCGCGGATTCGCGGAAAACTTGCTGGCGTTGATCCATCAAAGCCCGCTCGAGCAGCAGTTTGCCGATGAGATCGGTGGGCTCAGCATGCACGGCCGGGCGGACACTCGAATGGCGATGCGATTGCCGCTCGGTAAGACAGCGGGCGAACTACAGATCGATGGACGGGTCGAGCTGATCGATACCGATCTCGCCGAGAGCAACTGGAAACTGCGCTTCGACCAGGTCAATGGACCGGTGCTGTTTACCCGGACCGGCTTCGGTGCCGACCGGCTGACTGTGCTGGTGGACAGCGCCCCGGCCAGGCTTTCCCTGGCCCTGGGTGAGTTCACCAGCGACCCGGACCAGCATCTGGAAGGTCGGCTTAGCGGCGAATTGCCGGTGGCCAGCGTGTTCGCCCCGGTCGCCGCGATGGCAAGTTACTTCGACCGATTCTCCGGCAAGGCCTACTGGGATGTCGCGCTGGATGTCGGCCATGGCCATGGGCTCGCGCCGGCGGAAAAGCGCCTGAGCGTGCGCTCCGATCTGCGTGGCATCGAAAGCCGCCTGCCAGCGCCCCTGGGCAAGGACGCCGAATCGGCCCTGCCATTCAAACTGAACCTGGGTGTGCCACCGGCCGGCAGCCGGCTCAGCATGCAATTGGGCGAACTGCTGCGGGTAGAGGGCAGTCTGCCGGACAGCGGGCAGCCGCTAGCCTTGCACGCCGCGTTTGGCGGCGAATTGCCGGAACCCGATCCGCAAGCGGGTGTGCGCATAACCGGTGCGGTCACCGCGGCCGACCTGATTGGCTGGGCCACCCTGGTCGGTACCGGCAGTGGCGACCGAGAAGGAACGGGCGTTTCGCTCAGCGCCGACCTGCATGCCGAACAACTCGACTTGTTTGGCCGCAGTTTCGCCAACAGCGACATCAAGGTGCGCGGAAAATCGCCGAGCACGCGGATTTCCCTGCACGGCGATGGCATCGATGGCGACGTCGACGTGGTCGCAGGCGGCGTCGATCCCGGTGGCATCACCGCGCAATTCGCGACCTTGCACTGGCCGGAGGCCGATCCGCATGCCACGGCCACAGGCGCAAGCACGACTGACCCGGCGCGGATCCCGCCGCTGCATGCTTCGATCGTCGATCTCAAACTTGGACGCGCACACTTCGGGCGCACCCGCATCGAAACCCGCCCCGATGCCGAGGGCATGCGCATCGAAGAGATGGACACCCAATCGCCCGAATTGACCATGCGCGCCACCGGCCAATGGTCGCTGATCGACGGTGTCGAGAGCAGCGCACTCGACATCAATTTCAGTGCCGAAGACGTGGGCAAGATGCTCCATGGCCTGGGCTACGACAGCGCCATCGCCGGTGGTCAGACCATCGCCCGGTTGCAGGGGCGATGGACCGGTTCGCCGGCCGGCTTCGCACTGGAAAAAGTGGTCGGCACGCTGACCGGAGAGGTTGGTGAAGGCCGCTTCCTGGACGTCAATCCGGGCGGTGCCGGACGCCTGTTCGGCCTGGCCAACTTCGGCGCCATCCCGCGCCGGTTGACCCTGGATTTCAAGGACCTGTTCGAGTCCGGCATGGCTTTCGATTCGATCCGCGGCAGCTTCACCCTCGATCTTGGCAACGCCAGCACCACCGACCTGAAAATCAAGGCACCCTCGGCCAAGATTCTGATCCGTGGTCGCGCCGGCATTAGTGCCCGCGACTACGACCAGGAAATGATCGTGATACCGCATGTTCGCAGCACGCTGCCCCTGGTCGGCGCGGTTGCTGCTGGGCCGGTCGGCGTGATCATCGGCGTGCTGGCCAAGGACGTGCTGAAGAAACCGCTGGAGCAGCTTTCGGCGGTGCGCTACCACGTCGGCGGAAGCTGGGACAAACCCGACATCGTGTTCGTTCGCAAGGAGCGAGTTGCCGCCGATTCGGTGGGCGAGTGAGGTGGACGGGCGCAGGGTGCAGGGTGCAGGGTGCAGGGTAGAGGTTTTGTAGGGAGCGGCGAGGCACCGGGTCTGGGCAAGTCGGTCGGCATCGGTCTGCGCAAGCATCCCTGGCCTACGCCGATCATGACAAAGCGACCGGTCCCGCTGCGGCCAATGCGGAAGCGGGGCGCGAATCAGGATGGTCCCGGAATACTGCCTTGCGCTAAAGTTCCCGCAGACGCGGCAACCGGCCTGCGTCCGGCCCGAGGAGACAACGTTATGCGCCGCGTGACCGGCATCGGAGGCATTTTCTTCAAGTCCCGCGACCCGCAGGCTCTGGTCGAGTGGTATCGCCGGCACCTCGGCATCGCGGTCGAGGATTGGGGCGGTTTTTCGTTTCGCTGGAAGTCGGAATGGAATCCGGATGGTGTTGGAACCACGGCGTGGAGCCCGTTCCCGGACGACACCAAGTACTTCGCTCCGAGCCAGTCGAGTTTCATGATCAACTACCGGGTCGAAGACCTGCACGCGCTACTGGCTGCGCTGCGCGCCGAAGGATGCGATGTCGACAGCAAGGTCGAGGAATCGGAGTACGGTAAATTCGGTTGGGTGATGGACCCGGAAGGCAACCGGATCGAACTCTGGCAGCCGCCCGACGGCCAGTGAGTGCGATCCAGCGCGTCCGCTCCCGGCCGGGTCAGGCCAGGGCCGGCGCCCGCGGCTCCGGCATGTCAGTCGTCTGGTGCGAACGCCCCGGGGCCTTGATGTTACTCAGACCGCGCCGAGCAGGTGGGCCATCACCGCCATGCGCACGGCGACGCCATTGCCGACCTGTTCCAGGATCACCGACTGCGGTCCGTCGGCGACCGCGTCGCTGATTTCCACGCCGCGATTGATCGGGCCAGGGTGCATGACGATGGCGTCGGGACGGGCCTTGGCCAGTCGCTCAGGATTCAGGCACCAGTGGGCGGCGTAGTCCTGATCGCTGCCGGACAGGGCCGTTTGCATGCGTTCCTTTTGCAGACGCAGCAGGATGATCACATCGCTGCCGGGTAGTGCCGCGTCGAGACGATCGAATACCCGGTCGCCGAGTGTTTCGGCGTCCACCGGCAACAGGTTGCGCGGGCCGGCGATGCGCAATTCGCCAACGCCGAGCGCGCGCAGGGCGTCGATGTCCGACCGGGCGACGCGGGAATGCGCGATATCACCGACGATGGTCACCGTCAGCCGCGAGAAATCCGGCCGGTGCCGGCGGATGGTGAACATGTCCAGCAGTCCCTGCGTCGGGTGCGCGTGGTTGCCGTCGCCGGCATTGATCACCGCGACGCCGGGGCCGGCGTTGCGGGCCAGCCATTCCGGCGTGCCGTTCTCGCGGTGGCGTACCACGAACAGATCGCAGCGCATTGCTTCCAGCGTGTGTAGGGTGTCGAGCAGGCTCTCTCCCTTGCTGGTGCTGGACGCCGCAATATCGAAGTTGACCAGCTCGGCCGATAGGCGCTTGGCCGCCAGTTCGAAACTGGTGCGGGTACGGGTCGAGGGTTCGAAGAACAGGTTGACCACGGTACGGCCGCGCAGCAGCGGCAATTTGTTGACCGCACGCTCGGCGGTCGCGCGTAGGGTTTCGGCGGTGTCGAGCAGGGCGCGAATACGATCGCCGCCGAGCCCGGCCAGGGTAATCAGATGGCGGAGTCGGCCGCTGCTGTCGATCTGCGGTTCATGCATGGCCGCGGTCCTCGATGTTGCGCCCGGCGATCAGTTCCAATCGCAAAGGATTAGGCCCGCGCAGCTTCAGCTCGTGGCCTGCGGGGATGGTCAATTCGGCGCCGCAGGCACTGGCCTCGATCGGCAACTCGCGACCATCGCGAACGACCAGGATCGCCAGCCCGATCGAGGCCGGCCGGCCGTAGTCGAACAGCTCGTTGAGGGCAGCGCGGACCGTGCGCCCGCTGTGCAGCACATCGTCGACCAGCAGCAGATGGCGGTTTTCGATCGGCCAGGGCAGGGCACTGGGCGCCTGCGCCGGGGCCAGCCCAGTGCGGGCGTAATCGTCGCGGTAGAAGCCGATGTCGAGGCGACCGATGCCGCTGTCGATGCCGAGTGCGGCGGCCAGGTGCTCGGCCACCCACAGACCACCGGTCTGGATGCCGACGATCAGCGGCGCGCCGATGCCACGACGGCTCAACCACTCGCGGGTGGCCGCGGATAAACGTTGCAGCAGCAGGTTCGGCTCGGGCAGTGTGGAAGGATGCATGTCGGGTTACCGGCTGGTCGGTTCGAATCAGGCGTTGCCCGCGGGGCCGGCGTTCAACCGGCTGCGACCGGTCGGCGGCTGTTGGGGACAGCCTGCATGCCGGGCGTGGCTCAGCGCCGGTGCTGGCTGTCGGTCGGCGCTGGCGGGTTGGTCTCGGTGTCGGCGAAGAAACGTTCGATGATGACCCGGGCGGCATGCGCGTCGAGCAGTTTGCCGTGCTTGCGCCGCGCCTCGCCGCGGCGGCGCGCATTGGCGAATTCGCGTGCGACTTGGCGCGAGCTCAGACGTTCGTCCTGGGTGTAAACCGGCAGCGCTGTGCGCTCACGCAGGCGATCGGCAAAATCGCGGGCCATGATGCTGATCGACTGCTCGCCACCGTCCATCTGCAAAGGCAGGCCAACCACCAGTAGCTGCGGTTGCCAGTCGCGCAGCACCTTGTCCAGAGCATGCCAGTCCGGTCCGCCGGGGCCGTTGTCGATAACGGTCAGGGCCTGCGCAGTCTCGGTGACGCGCTGCCCGACCGCGACCCCGATACGGCGACTGCCATAGTCGAAGCCGAGTACCAGCAAGGGGCGCGGCTCAGGCATGTCCGGCCTGCCAGCTCAGATGGGTCGGGTCGAAGCCGAGCTTGCCAACCGCCAGTTGCCAGCGCCGATCGAGCGGGGCATCGAACAAAATGTCGAGATCATCGACGGCGACCGTCAACCAGGCATTCTCGCGCAGTTCCTGTTCGAGCTGCCCGGCGCTCCACCCGGCATAACCCAGGGCGAGCAACGCACGGTTGGGACCATTCTTGCCATCGGCGAGCAAGGGCAGAACATCGCGCGAAGTGGTCAGGCACAGGGCCGGAGTCAGTTGCACGCTGGAATCAAGCGGCGCCGACGCGGCTTGCGCCGGCAACGGTGTGTGCAGCACGAAACCGCGCTCGGGTTGCACTGGGCCGCCGGACAGCACGGTGATGCGAGCGAGTGCGTTGCGATCACTGGCTGTCACGCCCAATTGTTCGAGAATCTCTGCCAACGGGAGGTTGGCGGCGCGGTTCACCACCAGACCCATTGCACCTTCGGCATTGTGCTGGCAGATGTAGGTGAGCGAATGCGCAAAGCCGGGGTCCTGAAGGCCAGGCATGGCGATCAACAGGTGGTTGGTGAGCCATGAAGGTTCGCTGTGCATGACGCCAGTTTAGCGCGTCGCGGCTATTGTCCACGCACGGTGCCGCCGGGCAGGAACTGCCAGGTGCGGGTGATGTGCAGTACGTCGATATTTTCGTTGGTATGTGGCAGCGGCGCGTACGGCGCGCCCAGCTCGACGATGCGCCGCGCCGCCAGATCGAGAAAATCGTGCCCGCTGGAACGGATCGTGGAGATCGATTCGATGCTGCCGTCCTGGCGAACCGCGACAGTCAGCGTAAGTTCGCCATGGATGCCGCGGCGACGGGCTTCTTCGGGATAGTTGAGGTTGCCGAGCCGTTCGATACGGGCCACCCAGGCACGCATGTAGCCGGCGAAGGCATATTCGCGAGTATTGGCCGAAACGAACTTGCGCCGCGGCCGCTTGGCGTATTGCTCACGTTCACGGTCGACTTCGGCGGCCAGTCTGGCCATTTCCAGATCGCGCTCGATCAGTTCGCGTGTGGTGACCCGATCCAGCTCAGGAATTTCCGGGTTGCTTTCGGTCACCCGCTGCACCGCAAATTCGGTGTTGGCGCCGGTGAGCAGGGACTGCGGCGTGGCCGGTTTGGGTCGCGGCGCGCCGGCCTTCTGCGGTAACGGGGCGAGGCCGCTGCTGAGCTTGGGCACCGGTCCGCTCAGGGGTTCGCGCGGACGGGTCGATTTATCGCCATCGCCGCCGCCAAGCTGGCTGGCATTGGCCAGAAAATCGGCCTGTTTGGGCCGGGTCGCAGCGGCCGACTGAACCAAGATGACATCGAGACTGGGCAGGCTGGCGCCGGGGTCGTCGTAGCGAAAAGTGACCCCGAGCACGACTACGGCGTGCAGGATCAGCGAGAACAGCACGGTCACGCGCAAGCGCTCGTCCGGGCCGACCCGCGCCGCATTCACGTCAGTCTCCGCTCGATGGCCGCGAACAACTGATCACCGATCCGAGTGCCGGCCTGGCTGTCGATGTCGCGGATGCCGGTCGGGCTGGTCACGTTGATCTCGGTCAGGTAATCGCCGATCACGTCCAGGCCGACGAACAGCAGCCCGCGGCGTCGCAGCTCCGGGCCGACCTCGGCTGCGATCCAGCGATCGCGGGCGGACAGTGGCTGGGCATTGCCGCGGCCACCGCGGGCCAAATTGGCGCGAAAATCGCCGCCCTGCGGAATTCGTGCCAAGGAAAACGGCACCGGCTCGCCGTCGATCATCAAAATCCGTTTGTCGCCCTCGGCGATCTCCGGCAGAAAGCGTTGTGCCATGACGAAATGGCGGCCGTTGTCGGTCAGCGTTTCCAGGATCACATTGAGGTTGGGATCATCCGGAGCGCTGCGGAAAATCGAGCGTCCGGCCATGCCGTCCAGCGGCTTCAGTACGCACTCGCCGATGCTCGTCACAAAGCGCTTGATTGCCGCAGCCTCTCGCGCCACAAATGTTTCCGCACAGCACTGGGGGAAGGCCAGGGCGAACAGCTTTTCATTGCAGTCGCGCAACGCCTGTGGCGCATTGACTACCAGCGGTTTGCTGCCTTCACCCAGGCTTGCCCACAGGGTGTCGGCAAGAAAATCGCCATCCACCGGCGGATCGCGGCGCAACATCAGCACATCGAAGGCGTCCAGCGGCTGGTGCTGCTCGGCGCCGACGGCATACCAGGATGGGTCGTCGTCGTTTACGCGGAGTGCTGTCCAACGTGCGCCGGCACTGCCTGGCTGTAGGGTCAGGCTGGCCGCGGACGCCTGGAAAAGCTGATGGCCGCGCGCCTGGGCGGCGCGCATCATGGCTACGGTGGAATCCTTGCCAGGACGGATGCTGGCCAGCGGGTCGGTCAACCAGGCGATGCGAAGCGGGTGCATGGGCGCTCCCTAAGCGTTGAATGCGGCGGGTCCCCGCGGCGGACCGAGGGACAATTGTCCGCTTCGGGGCGTGGGGACCAGAGTGGCCGGGCTGAACCGGCGAAAGTTTGCAGAGCAGGAGTTCGGTGGGTGCAAAGTGCCACGCCTGTGGGTGCAGAAGGTAGTAGCATAGCGAATCAATGCCTGCGAGAAGATTCCTCCGGCAATTGAAGCTGTTACAGTAATTACTTGACAGTCTTCTCAACGTTGGCTAAACATCTGCTGAAGGCATCGGTGCGGTCGCCCACTCGGCTTCTGCGACTGCCGACCGGCAGGTGCCGGTAAGACCGCAAAAGTACCCAATGACCCGGGGGTCGCATGGAAGAGCAGCACAATCAAGTTTCCCTGGCAGGACTGAAGGTGATGGTCATCGATGACTCGAAGACCATCCGCCGTACCGCCGAAACCCTGCTCAAGAAGGAGGGTTGTGAGGTAGTGACCGCCAATGACGGCTTTGAAGCGCTGTCCAAGATTTCCGATCTGCAGCCGGACCTGATTTTTGTCGACATCATGATGCCGCGTCTGGACGGTTATCAGACCTGCTCGGTGATCAAGACCAACAAGTTGTTCCGCTCGACGCCAGTGATAATGTTGTCTTCGAAGGATGGGTTGTTCGACAAGGCGCGCGGCCGTATGGTCGGTTCCGAGCAGTACCTGACCAAGCCGTTTACCCGCGAGGAGTTGTTGTCGGCGATTCGCAAGTTTGTCTCACCGAAATCGTGATAGGGACGCCATAAGGGGGCGCGATGGACACCCAAGACAAGCAAGCAGGTTCTGTCCGCGCTGACCGGTTCGACGGTGCGGCGCAGCGATTGCGGACGGAGGTTAGGCTGCATGTCTGACTTCGCCGAAGCCGCGGTGGCCGCGCCGGCGCTGTCGCCGTTCGAGGCACTGCTCGATTACGAACAACGCAGCCTGGCGCATGTCGCCGGCGTCCCCGAATTGATCGACGCGCCCGGTTCCTGGCGCGGCATCGCGTTTCGTCTGGGTTCGCGCAATCTGGTCAGCAGTATCGAGGAGGTCCAGGAAATTCTGGCCTTTCCGGCGCTGACCACGGTGCCGGGCACGCAAATCTGGTTGCTCGGGGTTGCCAATGTGCGCGGCAACCTGGTTCCGGTGGTCGACCTACGTTGCTTTATCGAGGGCGAACGAGCGCCGCATCGGGAACGCAGCCGGGTCTTGCTGGTCAGGCAGGCAGGCAGCAGCGTCGGTGTGGTGGTCGATGAAATCCTCGGCCAGCGGTCGTTCAACGACGGCAATCTGATCGACGATATCGCCGAAGAGGATGAGCGCTACCAAAAGTTCATCCCGCGTTTTTTCGACTGGAATGGGACCCCGTACCGGGAATTCAGCATGAGTGCGCTGGTGCGAGCGCGCGATTTCACGCAGGCGGCGGCATGACGTCGGCTGTTGGTCAATGGGCGAGGTGAGCGTATGAGTTCAACCAGTGGAAGTCTGTCCGGGCGTCTGTTCGGTTCGGTCACGACCGCGTTGCTGGCGGTGGTGTTTCTGGTGCTGATGGGTGCAAACGTCGGCTACCGACTGTTCAAGGACGGTCAGGATCGAAACGCAATTGCCCGGGCCACCGAATTGCAGGTGCAGTCTCAGCAAATTTCCAAATTTGCCACCGAGGCCGCGCTTGGCAACATCGACGCGTTCGAAGAACTTCGCGCAACCCGCGACAACATCGATGCCAACGTCAATGCGCTGCTCAAGGGCAGCCCAGCCAGTGCCAAGATCAACCCGATTCCCAGCTATCTGGATCAGGCTGGCGGCGCCGAGGTGGCGATCGTGCTCAGGAAGCTGGCCACCGACTGGGACCCGGTCAGCAAGGCGGCCGAAACCATTCAGAGCCGCAGCGACCTGGTGCTCGACATCACCGATACCGCGAGCGAGTTCCAGGCCAACATCCCGCGCCTGACCGCGAAGATGGAAGAGATTGTCAGCTACCTGACCGAGCGCGGCGCGCCGGCCAAGCAGATTTACCTGGCCACCCGTCAGACCCTGCTCGCCGATCGCATGTTGCGTCGCGTATCCGAGATTCTGAAAGGCGGTGACCTCGCCACCTCCGCTGCCGATCAGTTCGCGCGCGACGCCAAGGCCTACGGCGATGTGCTTAATGGCCTGATCCGCGGCAGTTCCGAACTTGGGCTGTCCGCGCTGACCGATTCGCAGGCACGCGCGATCCTCGCCGACGTGCAGGAACTGTATGGCCAGATTGGCCAGAACGTTGACAAGATTCAGGAGGCATCGACCGAGTTGTTCGAGGTGACCGAGGCGTCCGGATCCATTTCCGAGTTCTCTGCCGGCCTGCTCGAAGACAGCAAGAACCTCTCTACCCGGCTGAACGCATTGGGCGGACGGCGACTGTTCGGCAGCAACCTGGTGTCGGTCGGACTCGGCTTCGCAACCCTGTTGTTCGGCGTGCTGGCCGCACTTTCGCAGTACCGCATCCAGCGCCGCCAGTTCCAGACCACCGCCGACCTGAATACCCGAAACCAGGAAGCCATTCTGCGCTTGCTGGACGAAATGGGCTCGCTGGCCGAAGGCGATCTGACCGTCAAGACCACGGTGACCGAAGACATCACCGGCGCGATCGCCGACTCGGTGAACTTCGCGGTCGAGGCCTTGCGCTCCCTGGTGACCACCATCAACGAAACCGCGGTGCAGGTTGCCGCGGCGGCCCAGGAGACCCAGGCCACCGCCATGCATCTGGCCGAAGCCGCCGAACATCAGGCGCAGCAGATCACTTCGGCGTCGGCAGCGATCAACGAAATCGCGGTGTCGATCGACGAGGTCTCGAAAAACTCGGCGGAGAGCGCCGACGTGGCCAATCGCTCGGTGCAGATCGCCAGCAAGGGCGCCGAAATCGTGCGTCAGACCATCCAGGGAATGGACAACATTCGCGACCAGATTCAGGAGACTTCGAAACGCATCAAGCGTCTCGGCGAGTCTTCGCAGGAAATCGGCTCGATCGTCGAACTGATCAACGACATTGCCGATCAGACCAACATTCTGGCGCTGAACGCCGCCATTCAGGCGGCCTCGGCCGGTGAGGCCGGCCGCGGATTCGCGGTGGTTGCGGACGAAGTGCAGCGCCTCGCAGAACGCTCCGCTGGCGCGACCAAGCGAATCGAAACCCTGGTGCAAACCATTCAGGCCGACACCAACGAAGCGGTCAGTTCGATGGAGCAGACCACCTCGGAAGTGGTCTCGGGTGCACGCTTGGCCGAAGACGCCGGTCTGGCTCTGGGCGAGATCGAAAAGGTTTCGACCGACCTTGCCGACCTGATTCAGAACATCTCCGAAGCGGCGCGTCAACAGTCGGCTGCGGCGACCAATATTTCGGCGACCATGAACGTGATTCAGGAAATCACCACGCAGACCTCGGCCGGCGCCTCGCAGACCGCGGAATCGATCGGCAACCTGGCCCAGCTTGCTGCCGACCTGCGGCGATCGGTCGCCGACTTCAAGTTGCCGGGCTGAGCCGCTACCACGCCGACAGGACTTTCGATCGAATGCTGAGTACGCCCGCCCATGCCGCTGCGCCTATACCTTCGTTGCCGAACATGGGTGACGAGGAGTTTTCGCGCTGGGTGGATCTGCTCGAGCGGCGGACTGGCGTACTGGTGCCGCTTGGGCGCAAATCCTTCCTGGTCACCGGTCTGCGTATCCGGATGCGAGAGACCGGCCACGACAACTTCCAGAACTACTTCAATGATGTGCTGAACGGTGCCCGCGGCGCGGTGGAATGGGCGACCCTGGTCGATCGGTTGACCGTGCACGAGACGCGATTTTTTCGGCACGAACCGTCCTTCGATCTGATCGCCGGTGAGTGGCTTCCGGGCTGGGTTCGCCCGGGATCATCTGGCGCGATTCATGCTTGGAGCCTGGGCTGTGCCACCGGCGAAGAAGCTTGGTCGCTGGCGATGGTGCTGGATCGCGGGCTGTCTGCCTTGGGAGATCATCAGGTGTATTTCGGTGTAACCGCAACCGACATCTCCAACCCGGCGCTGATGGTCGGACGCGGCGGCCAGTACCCGATCGAACGCCACGCCGAGATTCCTCAACCGTACCGCGGGGAGTACACCGAAAACCTGGGTGGTAATGCCTTCATCATCAATGAATCGCTGCGCAAGCGGGTCGGATTCGCCCTGTTCAACCTGCTCGAAGTGGGGCGCGCCCCGCTTAAGCAGTTGGACCTGATTTTTTGTCAAAATGTGCTGATCTATTTCGCCCGCGAACGGCGCAAGCGGCTGCTCGATGCGCTCGCGTCACGACTGAAGCCTGGTGGCCTGCTGATACTCGGACCAGGCGAAGTCACCGGATATGCCAATCCACTGCTGACACGGGTCGGTGGGCGCCAGACGCTGGCGTACCAACGGGTCGGGTGAGGCCACGCCATGCGTTTGCAAGAAGACATCGACTTCACCACCTTGAACTGGGTCAAGCAGGAGCTCGACGAGACCCTGCGTCAGGCGCGACAGGCGTTGGAAGCCTACGCCGAGGATCCGGCCGACTCCAGCCTGATGCGCTTTTGCGCGACCTATCTGCACCAGGTGCAGGGCACCTTGCGCATGGTCGAGCTGTACGGCGCGGCGATGGTGGTCGAGGAAATGGAGCACGTAGCGCAGGCGTTGTTGGACGACCAGATCCGGGTCAAGGACGACGCCTTTGCCTCGCTGCTGCGCGGCACCCTGCAATTGCCGGATTATCTGGAGCGCCTGCAAAGCGGGCACAAGGATGTTCCGATTGTTCTGCTCCCGCTATTGAACGACCTGCGCGCCTGTCGTGGTGAGAAGCTGCTTAGCGAAGGGGTTTTGTTCAGTCCAGACTTGACCGTACCCTTGCCGGCCAGCGTCAAGGGACCGGAACGTCCGGTGCCCGAGACAGAATTGCGCAACGTCTCCGGGCGTCTGCGCATGAATTTCCAGGCTGCGCTGGTGAAGTTTTTGCGCGACCAAAGCTCCAGTCTGGCGGTCACCGGCCTGCTCAATGCGCTTGACGGCCTCGGCTCGATCAGCTTCCAGGAAGACGCGCGGCGTTTATGGTGGCTGTCGTCCTGTCTGCTCGAAGCGATCCGTGCCGGCGATGTCGAGGCGAACGCCGCGATCAAACTGATGTACGGACGGGTCGACCGTGAAATCAAGCGCTTGGTCGATGCTGGCGAGGGGGCGTTTCGGGCTGAGCCGCCGCGCGAGCTGTTGAAGAATCTGCTCTATTACATCGCGCAGTCGAAGGGTAGCGACGGCCGGGTCGCGGAGGTCAAGCGCATCTACCACCTCGATCAGCTGATCGCGAGCGAGCAGGAAATTGAACAGGCGCGGGATTCCATGGTCGGGCGCAATCGTGCCGTGCTGGATACGGTTTCGGTTGCGATCAAGGAGGACCTGCTGCGGGTCAAGGATGCGCTGGATCTATTCCTGCGCACGGCCAATGCCAGTGTCGGCGATTTATCGCCGCAGGTGGAACTGCTGGACCGAATCGGCGACACGCTTGGCGTGCTCGGCCTCGGCGTGCCGCGCCGAGTGATCCAGGAGCAGCGCCAGTCGTTGAGCGAAATTACCGCCGGCAGCCGTGCCGCCGAAGAAGGCGTGCTGCTCGACATCGCCGGTGCGTTGCTGTTTGTCGAGGCATCGCTCGACGACCACATCGAGCGCATGGGCAGCGGCGAAGAGCCGACCGCCACCCGCAATGCCGCGGGCGACACCAGTTTTGAGCTTCCGCAAACCGAAGTCCGCAAGATCCTCGATTCGCTGATGAAGGAAGTACAGAGCAACCTGCAGCAAATCAAGCAGGATGTAGTCGCCTTCGTCGAATCCGGCTGGGATCACGCCAAGGCCGAACACATTCCGCGGCTGCTTGACGAGGTTGCCGGTGCGGTTCGCATGATCCACTTGAACGAGGCCGCGGAGTTGCTTGGCGCGACCGGCAAATTCATTGAAGTCGAATTGTTGCGCCGCCGCCGGGTACCGACCCCCGATCAGATGGACCGCCTGGCCGACGCGGTCGCCAGCATCGAGTTTTATCTGGAAGCGACCCATGCGCAGCGCCCGGGCCGGGAACAAATACTGGACGTCACCCGCGACAGTCTGGACGTGCTCGGCTATTGGCCGGTGCCGGAAACGCCCGCCTTCGAGGAGGCATCGACCGCTGCCTTGGCCGAACCAGTTGCCGAACCGCAGGTCGACGCGCCGCCAGCGGCAAGCGCCGAATCCGATATCGACGCAGCGCCAGCAAATTCGACCGCGCCGACCGAGCCGCCAGCCGCCGAACTGGATTTCAGCGATATCCATATCGATATGGATGCGCTCACTTTTTCCACTGATGGCGAACCGGCGGCTTCGGAACTATCCGACCACCAGGCATTGGAGCAAGCCGATTCCTCGCTGCCTTCGATCGACCTGCCGGGAAGCCAGGATCTGGCCCGATTTGCCGAGCGTGTGGGCAAGGTCGCGCCGGGCATGGCCGATACCACGCCACCGCCTGTCGCGGTAGCAACAGCCAAGCCGGAACTGCGCTCAGTGGTGGAGATCGCGCCCGGCCGCGATGTGGCCGATTTGATCGTGGGTTCAGCCGAAGCTGGGTTTGGGGCTGATTCGGAGCAGGATCTGACCGGAATGCGACTGGTCGAAACCGAGTCCAGCGGTGGGCATGGGCCGGCAGAAGAAGAGTTCGAATACGAATGGGTCGAGATCGAGCAGGAGGTGATCGAGCCTGCGCCCGCCGATGAATTATCGCAGTTCCAGTCGGCCGCTTCGGACGATATCGACGAAGAGATCCGCGAAGTATTTCTGGAGGAAGTCCAGGAGGAAGTCGATAATTTGAACCGGGTCGTCCCACAGTGGGTGGCGACGCCGGCCGATTTCGAGAAGCTCAAGCCGATCCGGCGCTCGTTTCATACCATGAAGGGCAGCGGGCGGTTGGTCGGCGCCATGGCGCTGGGCGAATTCAGCTGGAAGATCGAGGGCATGCTGAACCGCGTGCTCGACAAGTCCATCGCGCCGTCGGCGGCAGTGATCGCCCTGTTGCAACAATCGGTGCAGGCATTGCCGCAGTTGCTTGCCGCCCTGCGTGGCGAGAGCGTCGGCGGCGTCGACATTGCCGGCATCATGGATGTGGCCGACCGCTTGGCCGCGGGCGAGGAAGCCTGGCTGGCGTCGAAACAACCCACCCGACGTATGGAGAAGGTTCGGGTACAGGTGAAAAAGCCCAAGCCACCAGCCGCGGTTACGCCGGTCGAATCGCCACTGGAGCTCACCGAAACTATCGATATCACCCAGCCGGTGTTCGAGTCTCCGTCGCAGCAGGCCGAATCCCTGCAGCGGACGCCAGCGATCGAACCAAGCGATGCGATCGCACTTTCCAGCGTGTCCGGCGTCGATCCGATGATGCTGGAGATCCTGCGCAGTGAAGTGGCCGGGCATCTGAATACCCTCTCGGAGTACCTGCAAGCCTGCGCCGACGCCGGCCGGCCGATTCCGGTCAGCGAGGATGTTCTGCGTGCTGTACACACCATGCACGGCGCCATCGCCATGGTCGAGATTACCGAGCTGAACCCCCTGCTCGGTCCCTTGGAGGGGTATGTAAAACGTCTGCGTGGCGCGGCAGCGGCACCCTCGCAAACGGGACTGCACGCCATCGTTGATGCCGCCACCGCGATCGATGAGACCATTCTCGGTAGCGAGGGCGCGGGCGCCGCGCGTAACGCCCACGGTTACCAGTATCTGGCCGACCGACTGCTGGCGCTGCGCAACGAACTGCCAGAACCGGAGAGTTTTGCCCAGGTTTTCAATCTGCGTGTGCACGAAGACGACCATCCGGTGCCGGCGGCGGCGCCGAAATTCGACGCCACAGACCGGTCGGCGCTGGCGGAAGCCGTCATCGTGTCTGGCACCGACGTCGATGCGGCAGTGACACGACCCGGACCCGCCGAGACAGCCGAATTCGTCGAATTGACCGACGAAGACCTGGCACTGCCTGCCGAGGCGGCGTCTGCGCCCCAGATCGATGTGGCCCCGGCGCTTGAGCGCAGCGATGACGAATTGTTTGCCCTCGACTTCGACAGCGAATTCGTTGCCGGAGAAGAGTTCGATTCGCTCGAAGACTGGGACGTGGAGACCAGCCTGCCGACCGACGAAATCGCGGTCACAGTGCCAGGCGTGGTGGTCGACGATTCGATTCTGACGGCCTCTGAAGCTGCTTCTGATTCGGCATCCCCGATCGAAGGCAGGCTCGAACCCGAGCTACCGCAGCCAGATGCGACCTGGATGCAGTCGCTGAGCGACGACGGCGCGCTGGATAGCGTCTCGGCAGAGTCGCTGCCGTGGCTTGCTGAATCCGATGCCGACGCAGTCGCTGCAGATTCCAGCGAAGGCCGGGATACGGAGATCCGCGAGCTGACGCCAGACAACGACCCAAGCGACGATCTCGTGTTGACCGCAGAATCGCCCGACCTGCCGGAGGTTCCGGCGCTGGCTGAGGTCAATTACCAGACGGTTGCTGCCGATGCGCATCCGGACGGTGCGTTGATTATCGCCGACATGGACGAGGAGTTGATCGAAATCTTCGTGCAGGAGAGCAGGGACATTCTGGATGCATCCGACGCGCTGATGGTGCGGCTGCGCGAGCATCCCGAGGAACTGGACGTGGTGGTTGGCTTGCAGCGCGAACTGCATACCCTGAAAGGGGGCGCGCGCATGGCCGGGCTGGGCGCTATCGGCGATCTGGGTCACGCCATGGAGTCGCTGTTCGAACTGGTCGCGGATGGCCGCCGCAACGTCGATCGATTGGTGCTCGAATCGCTGGAAGCCGGCTTTGATCGCCTGCACGGCATGGTTTCGCGGGTCGCCGATCGACGCGCGATTGGGCTGCCGCAGAACGCCATTGCCCGCTTCGAGGCATTGGCGGCTGGCGAAGAGATTGCGTTGCAGGATGCGCCACAATCCGCTACGGCGGATCAGGAGCTGATCGCCGCGCCGGCCGATGCAGGTGCAGAGCCCGAGGCCGCGCAGCCGAAGCCGCGGGGTCCGGCCAAGCCGACCGCCCGCGATATCGCTGCCGAAGAGGCCGAGGACCTGGTGCGTCCGCAGCAGGAAATGATTCGGGTCCGTTCCGATACCTTGGACAAGCTGGTCAATTACGCGGGCGAGGTGTCGATCTATCGTTCGCGTCTCGAACAGCAGACCGCGACTTACCGATTTAACCTGCAGGAGCTGGAACAAACCGTTCTGCGACTACGCGAGCAGTTGCGCAAGCTTGAAGTCGAAACCGAGGCCCAGATCATCGCGCGCTACCAGCGCGAGGCGGAAGAAGCGCAGTCGGCGGCCGGCGAATTCGATCCTCTGGAAATGGACCGGTTCTCCACTCTGCAACAGTTGACCCGGGCTTTGGCCGAATCGGCGTCCGACCTGGTCGCGCTGCAGGGCGCGCTCGACGACCTCACCCGTCAGTCGGAAAATCTGTTGCTGCAACAGAAGCGGGTCAGTTCGGATTTGCAGGAAGGGCTGATGCGTACGCGCATGGTCCCGTTCGATTCCGTGGTGCCGCGATTGCGCCGACTGATGCGTCAGACCGCTGGCGAGTTGGGCAAGCGCGCACAACTCCGGGTCGAAGGCGCACAGGGCGAAATGGATCGCAATGTGCTCGATCGGATGACTGCTCCGCTAGAACATATGCTGCGCAACGCCCTGGCGCATGGCTTGGAAACACCAGCCGAACGCCTGTCCCACGGTAAGCCAGAAGAAGGCACGGTGCTGATTTCGATTTCGCGTGAATCGACCGAAGTAGTGATCACCATTCGCGACGATGGTCGGGGTATCGACCGCGAAGCGATCCGGCGCAAGGCACTGGAGCGCAATTGGATCAACGCCGAGCAGCAGTTGTCCGACCGCGACCTGTTCGCGTTCATTCTGGAGACCGGTTTTTCCACCGCAGAGACGATCAGCAAGATCGCCGGACGCGGCGTCGGCATGGACGTGGTCAACAGCGAGATCAAGCAATTGGGCGGACTGTTGACCATCGATTCCGAGCGTGGTCGCGGCACCCTGTTCACCGTCCGGCTGCCGTTCACGCTGGCGGTAACCCAGGCCATTCTGGTCCGGTTGGGCGAGCATGTGTTCGCGGTGCCGATGTCTTCGGTCCAAGGCGTCGCGCGGATTCGGCGCAGCGAGTTCGACGAACGGATGAAGGCTTACAACCCGGTCTACAGCTACGGCGGCGAAGAATATTCGATCTACGAACTGTCGAGCCTGCTCGGCTGGCAGACCCACCGGGCGACCGACGATGCGCAGTTGCCGCTGCTGATGACCAAGGCCGGCGACCAATATGCGGCGGTGCGCGTTGACGGTGTGCTTGGCAGCCGCGAAATCGTGGTCAAGTCGGTTGGACCACAGGTCAGTTCGGTGCCGGGCATCTTCGGCGCGACCATCATGGGCGATGGGTCGGTGGTGATGATTCTCGAGTTGGCGCCGATTGTGCGACGCGCCGCTGCCGCCCGCCGCAGCTTTGACGACGGCATGGAAATCGCTCCGGTGGTACCGCAGCAGATTGCTGCCGAAGCGCGACGGCAACCGCTGATCATGGTGGTCGACGATTCGATCACCATGCGCAAGGTCACCAGCCGCGTGCTGGAACGCAACGACATGGAGGTGATGACCGCGAAGGACGGGCTCGATGCTGTCGAAAAATTGCAGGATCACATCCCGGACCTGGTCTTGCTCGATGTCGAAATGCCGCGCATGGACGGCTACGAATTCGCCACGTATATGCGCAACGACGCCCGTCTGAAGACCGTGCCGATCATCATGATCACCTCGCGTACCGGTGAAAAGCACCGCCAGCGCGCCTTTGAAATCGGCGTCGATCGTTATCTCGGCAAGCCCTATCAGGAAACCGATCTGTTGCAGAACGTCGAGGAAATTCTGAGGTTGAGCCGTGGCGTCCAGTGATATCTCGCAAACCCCGGTCGCGCTGGTCTACCAGTCGGCGGCGCTGCACGCACATTTGCGGCAGGCGCTTGGCGACGCTGGAGCGAGTGTAGTCTACGAGTCGGCGACGGCCAGTTTTGACCGGCAGGAACTGGACCGGTCGGGTGCCACGGTGGTGGTGGTCAACCTCGATCCGGACAGCGAAGAGGACCTGGACGCGATCGATGATCTGCTGGTCGATGATGCCCGCCAGGTGATCGTCAACGACGGCGAACTAACCAGCAAGCTCAGTGGTTGGGATCAGGCGCGTTGGGCGCGGCATCTGGTCGCCAAGATTTTCGGCGGCAAGGATCTGCTGCCGCAGCGCCCGCCCGGTGCGGAAGAAGTGCCGGTGCGGGGCATGCCGCAGCACGGCCTTGACAGCGTACAGAAGCCGCCATCCTTGGCTTCGCCGGTGGTCAGCCATGCGGCCGAGGAAACCGCTTCGCGTGAAATCAGCGAGGCGTTCTCCAGCTTCAGCGTGGTCTCGTCCCTGGCCAGTGCGGCCGACAGCGCCCGGGACGAGCTGGAAGCCGCACTGCGCGATTTCGGCTTCGCCAGTAACGACGGAGCGACCGCTGTGGCTGTCGAAGGGGCAGCGGAGATACCCGCGGTTTCGAAGCCGACGTCGGCGCCCGAGCCGACGATCAGCCCCTTCGATTCACTCGATTTTGCGTTGGATGCGACGTCCGACGCCGTAGCAAGCGCGGGCGGGGTTGAAGAAATCTCCAGCGATAGCGATTCGATACCGCCAGCAGCCGTGACGCCGGCGGATGAATTCGATTCGCTGTTTTCTTTTGACGCCGAGCCCGCTGCAGCCGGGGCGGCAGACGCCGCACGGCCGGTGGTCGAGCCGCTTGCTGCCGAGGCGCTGGATTCAACATTGGATTTTGCAGACAGCTTCCCCGAGCCACCGGAACAGGATGCCCGGACCGAGACACCGGCTGCGGTCACGAGCAGCCAGGACGAGTCGATGTTCGAGTTCGACTTTGATTTTGAACTCGATGCGGCGAGCGATGCCGAGACGGACCAGCAAGGCCCTGCCGCGAGACCCGATCCGGAAGCATTGGTGGATTTCGACCAGGCCTTCGGGCGAAGCGAGACGTCTGCGTTTGACGGTGGTGACGAACTGCCAACCGAGGTTGAGCCGAGCGTGGTAGCGGCGTCCGGCTCGGGGCAGGTCGGGGCGGTTCGTGGCGCGGGCGGCACCGGCGAGCGCACGGTGGATCAGTTGCTGGCTGGCCTGGACCTGCAGCTCGCCGATTTCGATTCGCCTGAACCCGCGTCCTCCGATCGCCAGGAAACGTCGGCGGCATTGCCGGACGCGGGCGAACAGTCGGCGCCTGAGCCCCAGAGCGCCGAACGCTTCAGCACCTTCTCTTTTGAGCTGGAAGCGATCGAGGAAGCGCCCACCGATGCACCGGAGCGCGCGGTGGTCGAGCAGATATTGGTCGGCACTTCCGCCAAAGCCCGGATCGCCGCTTCTGTGGCAGCGGCCGCGGCGGCTGTCGTTCAGCCGGAGGTGGTATCCACCGATGGAGCAACGCTGGCGCCGTTCGACAACCTCTTCGACGAGCCGGCAGCAGTGGAACAGCCGCAGCAGGCAACCGCCACCACGCTGCGGCGGGTATGGGTATTGGGTGCTTCCATCGGTGGTCCGGATGCGGTTCGCGAATTCCTGTCGGGCATTCCGGCGAGCAGCGCCAATCTGTTTTTGTTGGCTCAGCACATGGGTGCCGATTTTGTCGATTTGATGATCGGTCAGTTGGCGCGGGCTTCCGCGCTGCCGGTCAGCCTGGCCGCGTCCGGCGAGATTGCCGCACATGGACAGGTGCTGGTGGTTCCGCTGGCCGAGCGGCTACTGATCGATAGCGAAGGGGAAGTCAGTATCGAGGCACTGCCGGCGCCTTCCGCTTATAGCCCGTCGATCGACCAGGTGTTGAAGGATGTTGCGGATCGGTTTGGTGCCGCTGCTGGCGCAATCATCTTCAGCGGCATGGCGCACGATGCGATCGAAGGCGCCAAGTACCTGGCCAGCAAGGGTGGGGTGATCTGGGCCCAAGACCCGGCCACATGCGTGGTCAGTTCGATGATCGATGGCGCGATTGAGGCCGGCATCGTGAAGTTTGTGGCCAGCCCTGCCGAGCTGGCGTCGCGGTTCGTCGCCGAGTTTCCCTGAGTGCATCAGGCGGCCGCAGTCGCGGCTGCCGCACTGCCTTACAGCCTTGCGAGTAAATGCATCATGACCACCACCGAACTTCGCGCGCTGATGATCAACGTGACCAATGGCCGGGTGCTGCTGCCCAACGCCAACGTCACCGAAATCATTTCCTATTCTTCGCCGGAACCGGTCGAAGGCGCCCCGGCCTGGTTGCTCGGGCGTCTGCGCTGGCGCGGCTGGCGGGTGCCGGTGATTTCGTTCTCCATCCTTACTGGCTTGGCCACCCGCGAAATCGAACGCAACGCCAAGGTCACCGTGCTCAAGGCCCTGGGCGGTAATCCACGGCTGCCTTATCTGGCGATGATGGCGCAGGGCTTTCCACGCTTGACCAATATCTCGCCGGACGCCTTGATCCCGACCGGCGAGGGCGAATTCAAGGCGCCTGGTGTGATGCACAACACCATCCTCCGCGACGATTCGGCGGTGGTACCGAATCTCTTCGAAATCGAGGATTTGGTCGCCGATGTCCTGCAGCTCGGCATGGACGAGTCCGCACTGAGCTGAGTCGCACGGCCGATGTAAGCCCCGAACCAGTACCGAATGCGGCCGCCGTCGCTGGCTCTCCGGTACCCGACTGTGGCGTTTGAACCCGCGTCTTTTGCGAGCATTGACCGATGCGTATCGAATCCAAACTGCCCAAGGTCGGCACCACCATCTTCACGGTGATGAGCCAGCTTGCCACCGCTCACCAAGCCATCAACCTGGGCCAGGGCTTCCCCGATTTCGAATGCCCCGAATTGCTGCGCGATGCCCTGGCGCGGGCCGTGCGGGAAGGCAAGAACCAATACTCGGCGATGGCTGGCATTCCACGTTTGCGCGAATTGATCGCGCAAAAAACCGAAGCGCTGTATGGCCGCAAAGTCGATGCCGACAACGAAGTGACGGTGACCAGCGGCGCCACCGAGGCGCTGTTCGACACGATCGCTGCGTTGGTAAGGCCCGGCGACGAAGTGATCGTGCTCGACCCTTGTTACGACTGCTATGAGCCGGCGATCGAAGTCAATGGCGGTCGGGCCGTGCATGTGCCCTTGTCGTTGCCGGAGTTTTCGGTCGACTGGCAGCAGGTCGACGCGGCCTGCAACCCGCGCACCCGGGCGATCATGGTCAATTCGCCGCATAACCCCAGTGGTGCGGTGTTTTCCCGCGATGATCTGAACGCGCTGGCTGAAATCGCCCGGCGCCACGATCTGCTGGTGATCTCGGACGAGGTCTATGAACACATCATCTTCGATGGGCTCGACCACCAAAGCGTCCTGCTGCATCCGGAGCTGGCCGAGCGTAGCTTCGTGATTTCCTCGTTCGGCAAGACCTTTCACTGCACCGGCTGGAAGGTCGGTTACTGCATTGCGCCGGCCGCACTGTCGGCCGAATTCCGCAAGGTGCACCAATACACCACCTTCTGCACCTTTCAGCCGGCACAATGGGCGATCGCCGAAATGCTGGAGCACGACCCTGCACACTATCGCAAGCTGCCGGCGTTCTATCAGGAAAAGCGCGATCGCTTCAGGCAATTGCTGGCTGAGAGCCGCTTCCGATTGCTGCCGGTATACGGCGCCTATTTCCAGATCGCCGATTATTCGGCAATCAGCGATCGCGACGACTACAGCTTCTGTGAATGGCTGACCCGCGAAGTCGGGGTGGCCGCCATACCGGTTTCGGCTTTCTATGACGCGCCGCCGGACACGCGCTTGATCCGGCTGTGTTTCGCCAAGACCGAGGCCACCATGCTGGCGGCGGCCGAACGGCTGTGCCGGGCCTGATGGCCGGGCCGTTGCCGCCAAGGTCTTCCGGGATCCTGCGATCGGCTGCCGGTCGAACCATGGCTGGATCTTCGCCAGCAACCGAACTGCGGAGTTGAAATGAACGATCTTCGGGTCTCCCTGGTGCAGGCCGCCACCCGCTGGCATGACCGCAACGGCAATCACGTTTTGTATGCCGAGCTGGTGCGGCCCTTGCGTGGACTCACCGATCTGGTGGTGCTGCCGGAGACCTTCACCAGCGGCTTTACCAACGACACCTTGCATCAAGCCGAGACCATGGATGGGCCGACGCTGGCCTGGATGGCGGAACTCGCCGCCGAAGTGCAGGCCGCGGTCACCGGCAGTATCGTCTTGCGTGACGGCGATCGCGTGTTCAACCGGCTGTTGTGGATGCGTCCGGATGGCAGCTTCGCGCATTACGACAAGCGTCATTTGTTTCGCATGGCCGGCGAACACCAGCGCTACAACGCCGGACAGCGACGGCTGATCGTCGAGTTGGCAGGCTGGCGGGTGTGCCCGCTGGTCTGCTACGACCTGCGCTTCCCGGTCTGGAGTCGCAACCGCTTCGGCCACGCCAGCCCCGGCCGCTTCGACTATGACCTGCTGTTGTTCGTGGCCAACTGGCCGAGTCCGCGTCGGCAGCCCTGGCGTAGCCTGCTGCGGGCCCGCGCGATCGAAAACCTGGCCTATGTGGCCGCAGTCAACCGGGTCGGCAGCGACGGAAATCAATTGCATTACGCTGGCGACAGCGCGGTGCTGGACCCGCTCGGGGCCACGGTGCTGGAACTGGGCGCGCAAGCCCAGGTGGTGACGGTCACACTCTCTGCCGGAATGCTGCATGAGCATCGCGAGCGGTTCCCCGCCTGGATGGACGCCGATGACTTCATTCTGCGTGAACCCGACTGAAACTGCATCCCGGCACAGGCGAGCCCGAATTGCCTGGCCTTCGACCAGGTCGGCTGCGCTGAGCGAGCCGCAATGAAACCCGACCGACAGGCGGCGTTACATCCCAGCGACCGCCCCCGACGCAGGGGCCGGTCTGGGCCGGCCTTCGAGGTTTGGCTATGGTGGTCGGCGATCGCGGTGGCGGCGCCGGCTGTGGCCGCATTCTCGGCATTGCTGATCCGGCCGGCGCTGGCCGAACACGCACTCGCGCTGCTGGTGTTGGTCGCACTGCTGATGGGGGCGCTGGCGTCGCGTCTGCGGCGGCGCGTGGCCTATCCGTTGAATACCCTGAGCAATCTGCTGGAGGCGATGCGCGAAGGCGATTTCAGTCTGCGCGGCAGTCGCACGCAACGTGGCGACGCGCTCGGCGATCTGGTCCACGAAGTCAACGAGCTGGCCGAGACCCTGCGCCAGCAGCGCCTGCAGGTGACCGAGACCATGAACCTGCTCGGCAAGGTGATGAGCGAAATCGACATCGCCGTGCTGACATTCGACCAAGCGCGCAGGCTGCGCCTGGTCAATGCCGCTGGCGCACGCCTGTTGGCAGCATCGGCGAGCAGCTTGCTTGGCCAGAGCGCCGATGCGATCGGACTCGGCGACTGTCTGGACCAGGACGCGGACCAGTTGCGCCAGCGCCAGTTCCCCGGCGGTAGCGGCCGCTACGAAATCCGTCATCAGCACTTTCGCAAGGATGGGGTGAACCACGATCTGCTGGTCATCAGCGATCTGAGTAGACGTTTGCGCGAAGAAGAGCAGCAGGCCTGGCAGCGACTGATTCGCGTGCTCGGGCACGAACTGAACAATTCCCTGGCCGCGATCCGTTCGATGGCAGAAACTGTGGAATCGCTGCTGACGCGGGAACAGCCGCCGCCGGACTGGCGTGAAGACAGCAGCGCCGGCCTGCGCCTGATCCGCGACCGCGCAGACGCGCTGCGGCGCTTCCTGCTCGGTTACGCGGCCTTGGCCCGATTGCCCCGTCCACAACGCCGCGAGGTCGCGCTGGAAGAGCTGATTGCGGGCGTGGCGCGGCTGGAGACACGGGTCAGCGTCCGGGTCCGGCCTGGTCCGGCGCTAAGCATCATGGTCGATCCAGACCAGATCGAACAGGCGCTGATCAACCTGCTGCACAACGCGGCCGAGGCGAGCTTGCAGACCGTCGGCGCGCCGTCGCTGGTCGAGATCGACTGGCAACGGCAGCGCGACCGTCTGCGGATCAGCATCAGCGATCAGGGACCCGGACCGCCGGTGAGCGAAAATCTGTTCGTGCCGTTTTTCACCACCAAGCCTGGCGGCTCGGGCATCGGCCTGGTGCTGGCGCGGCAGATCGCCGAGGCCCATGGCGGCAGCATTGCACTGTGCGCGCGCGCAGACCGCCCCGGCTGCGAAGCCCGACTTTTCCTGCCATTGCCAGATGATGGCGGGGTGACCGAGAGCGGGGCAGGGAAGCGAGAATTGCGAGAGTGACGGCGCGACGCCGCTGCCTCGTCGAGGTTCACGCCGCGACGCGACGGATTTCCCTTTGGTCGAAGAGGATCGGTCATTGCGACATCACTTCGTCCGCTCTGGCTGCTCACTGCCGTGGTTTTCCCGATTCCGATTCTCCCGTTGCGACGGGGGGGGGGCGGAAATGGCCGTCTCGTGCGTATTCAGAACAAGCAAGACGGGGGGGTGCCGGATGGGCAGACTGGCCTGGGTGTTTTCCGGAGGGGGCGCCAAGGGTGCTTTTGGCGCCGGTGTACTTCAGCGAATTCTGGAGCGCTACCCGCGCCTGGACTGGCAAATTGTGACCGGCACCAGCACGGGTAGTCTGATTGCACCGTTCGCGGCGCTGGCAGCGAACGACCGCAGCCAGATTGATGCGTTGGTGCGTTTGTATTCCGGGGTGCGCAAGAAGTCTGTTTTCCAGAGCAATCTGCGTGGATTCAAGGTCATCAAGGCGCTGTTCGATCTGCCTGAGGGCTTGGTCAATCTGAAGCCGCTCGGCAAACTGCTGGAGACCGAATTGGGCGGGTTGATCGCGGCCCTGGCCGATGGAGCCGTCGACCTCGTGGTTCCCGCGGTGAACTTGCAAGAAGCCAGCCTGATGCTATGCACGCAGTCGCGCAACCAGCAGCGCATACACGACTGGTTCCAACACAACGAGATACCGGGGTTCCGGACGCCGCTGGAATTCTGGCCGTTTGCTGAACTGCTGAACGCAATGCAGGCCAGTTCGGCCGTGCCTCTCGGCACCCAACCGATCTGGCGCGGCAATGCCCAGTACGTCGATGGCGGGGTATTCGACAAGGCCCCCTTGCGCGAAGCGCTGGCCCTGGGCGCCGACGCCGCGATCGTGGTGTTGATGTCGCCGCCGCCGACGCCGAAGGTCGAGCGCTTCAAGAACCTGATCGATGTCGGATTACGTGCGGTCGATCTGCTGCAGGACGAATTGCTGCGCGGCGATCTGGCCAATCAGCGCCTGGCCGGTATCCTGCACAAGCAGGGCGTGACCGTGGCCGAACTCGATCGCGGACGCGTTGCCCCCGAAGTCTGCACCTACTTGAACGCGGCGTCGAACAGCCAAACGGGAAGTGATGGCAAGGCCGCGACCGGCGCGGACCTGATGCGCACGGTACTGGTCGAGCCAGCGTTCTCGGTCGGCAGCGGCAACGACTTTGATAGCAAGGTGCTGCCAGGCTGGCCGGAGTCCGGCAGCCTCAATTCCGATCGCGACCGTCGCGGCGATATCGCGATCATGGCGGCGCGCATTGCCTACGGACGCCGCCGAGTCGACCAGTTGCTCGACGCGCCGGACAGCGAACTCAAGGCCTTGCTGGACGCGCAGTAGCGAAGTCGAATCAGTGCAGTTTGTAAAAGGCGTGGTCGCCGATGGTGGCGATCGGCGCGCCCACTGCCCAGCGCGGCGACACCAGATTGACCGCGAAAAAATGATCGGCGCCAGGCACCACCAGGGGGCGTAGATTGCGCGGCATCCGAAACAGGGTGAGCGAACGCTCGGCGACTTCCCAGGAGCGCTGCCAGGCACGCGAATTGCGGATCGCGGTATCGCCGGAAACCAGCGTCGGAGCGAACTGCCGAGGCTGTTGCACAACCGCGCAAACAGTCCGGCCGTAGCGGCCCGATTCGCGGCGGCGCAGAGCGACTTCGGCGACCGCGTATTGACCGGCAATCGGCTGATTGCGCGCTTCCAGATAGACGGTTGTAGCCAGGCAGACCTGGTCGGCCATCGGTGTGGGCATGAACGAAGCTGCCCAAAGCAGCAGGGAAAGTTTCATGGATTTGCTCCTTCAAGCAAGGCGACCGCACCCGGTTGTTCGGTCATGGCCCCGCAGGAATGCGGCGGCGGAGGGTGCGTCAGGGTGATTCGATTCGGTTTAGCGAACGATCAAAGGGCGCCGCGAGGCGGCAGGCGGGGCGAACTGTAGCCACACCCGAACCGAGCGACTACTCCATCGCTGAACGGACATTCAGATTGGCCGGATGGTTGCGCGGGTGATGCGGTGGCGCGGCGAGTGCGGGGCCGGTCGCTGCGACGGAGGCTATGACGCTCCGCACTATTGCGCCGACCGGCGCCGTTGAACCCCGCTGGATTCGGCACGAGCCAAGCATCTACGCATGTCTCGTGGTTGGGCGACCCAGCGGGTCGCCCCTACGAGCCGAGCTGTGCTGCGGCGTAGGCGATATCCAGCGCTTCCATGGCGTCCTGCGGCTTCAGCTTGGCGGCCTTGGCGTAGCTGGCGGCGGCATCGTCTTCGCGCTTGCTGCCGTAGAGCAGCAGCAGCGCATTGCCGTATTCGATATGCGCGATCGGCGCATTCGGCGTGAGCTTGAGTGCGGTCCTAATGTGTTCTTCGGCCAACGCCGCCTTGGCACCATAGGTCAGGCCGGCGATCAGTCCGCCGACCTTGCCCACCACTTCAGCGTGATACAGGGCCAGGGCGGTATGCGCCTCGGCATGCTTGGGCGCCAGTTTCAGCGCGGCTTCCAGGCTGGCGCGGACCTTGCCGGCCAGTCCCTGGGTCAGCGCTTTGGAGATCGAGATCATCTGGCTGTAGCGGCCCAGGGTGAAAGCGTGGAAGTAAAAAGTGTTGGCTTCCCGTGGTAGCGCGTCCTGTGCGGCCAGAGCCTTCGCTGCCGCGGCCTCGAAGCGCTTCAATTTCTCCTTTTCGTCATCGACCAGATAGGTGGCGTGGATGCCCATGGCCTTGCTGGCCAGGGTCGCGCCGAGAGGGCCGAGGCCATCGCCGATCTCGAATGCGCTCTGAAAGTCGCCCTGATGAAAGGCGCGCCAGCCCTCTTGCAGCGACGTGGCGAGCTTGCCGGCATCGGCAGCCTTGCCGAGCTTGCCGCTGGCTTTGAGCAAACCGGCCACACGCTCGCTATCCGGGAAGGGTTCCTGGTCCCCGGCGTGCAAAGCCGGCCAGGCCCGGGCCAGTTTGTCGCCGGAAAAATCGAATGCCTTGCCCGAATGTTTGAACGCCGCCCACTTCTTGCTGGCCATACCGACTCCTTATCGAGACGGCCTAGGATCGGGCAATCCCGCCCGGGAGGCAAGGGCATGGGATCCAGGGAATGGGGGGACGGGGAACAGGGAACAGGGAACAGAGGACAGAGGACAGAGGACAGAGGACAGAGGACAGAGGACAAATACGCTGTCTTCCCGGCGAAAGATGGGACTCAGTGGGGGGCATTGTCTTTGGTTTTGGGACTAAGTCCCGGCGTTCGCCGCATCACCCGACTGAGTGTCGCCCACTGACAGCGATCGCAAAGCGGCGTCGCCGTTCACGGCGCGAGCAGGTGATGAGAGAGCAATTCGATCGTCTATTTTTCTTCGCCCAAGATTTGCTGGACTGACGAACATTCCTATGCAAGTCGGTGTGCATCTTCGGCTGCATACCGTGGCGTAGAAGGGGCACGATGGCTCAGTTACGTAGCGCCCGGCGGCCGTTTGCAGCGAAGTTCACCAGCACTGCCAGGCCTTTAGCCATGTGGCTGTTGCGCAGAACGCAGCTAGTGTACTGGTACCCGTATTGGTGATTCATGTTCCAAAAAAAAAGTGCCGAAATCGTATGCAAGGTTACATACATGGGGTTCAGCGGGGACCAGGATTCGACCCGAATCAGCGTGATCACAGTGGTTTGATCGCTGATCTGGAGCGGTGGTGGACAAACGGGCTAGCCCATCTTCGTCATTTTCCACTTTGCGGCGTAGTGCCATAATCGCTAGTTGAACTATTCCGTTTCGGCTCTTGATGCGGTAGGTTGGGTGCATGTTCGTACGCCGCACTCAAACCCGCACGCGCTTGTCCGGCGAGCCCTACTTCACCCACCGGTTGGTGCGCACCGAGCGTGTCGATGGCCGGGTAAAGCAGGTGACGCTGCTCAATCTCGGGCGACATTTCGACGTGCCGCCAGCGCAGTGGCCGCTGTTCTGTACCCGGCTCAGTGAGCTGCTCTCACCGCAAGCGTCGATGACGCCGACGCAGGTGCCGGCGGCGCTTGCGCACGCCGTGCAGCGCTATGCCGAGCAATTGCAGCCGCGCGCGGCGGCCGGCGTGGGTCGGGTCGAGCAGCGCCGGCCGGTGACGCGACGTGGCGAGGTCGCGGCGACGCCGACTACGGCGGAGCTGGATTTGCAGATGCCGGCGGCGGTCACGGCGACGCCGACGACATCGTCCGACCTGGTACACGCCGACACGCTGGAGCTGCGCGATGGCCGCTCGGTGGGCGTCGAAGCGCTGGCCTTGCACGCGATCGAGCAACTGGGCATTGCCGATACCTTGCGCACCGCCGGATTCAACCGGATTTCGCTGGCGGCCGCGGTCGGCCAGATCGTCGCGCGGATGGCCAAGCCGGCCTCCGAGCGCGCCAGCCATGCGTGGCTGCAGCGGCACAGCGCGTTGGGCGAGCTTTGGGGCTTCGACTTCGAGCGGCTGTCCCTGACCCGGCTGTACCGGATAGCCGATGCGATGTGGCGCCAGCACGATGCCATGGAGACCGCGCTGTATCAGCGGATCAGCGCGACGTTCGGGCTGCACGATACGATTGCGCTGTATGACCTGACCAACACCTACTTCGAGGGTCTGGCGCACGCCAATCCGTCGGCCAGGCGCGGCCACTCCAAGGAGAAGCGCAGCGATGCGCCGCTGATCACGCTGGGCATGGTGCTCGATGGCGCGGGCTTTGTGCGGCGCTCGCAGGTGTTCGCCGGCAATGTGCGCGAACAGGGCAGCCTGCCGATCATGTTGGCCGGATTGAACGCCCCGGCCGGCGCGTTGGTGGTGCTGGATCGCGGCATCGTCTCGGAAGCCAATCTCGCCTGGCTGCGCGAAAATGGCTACCGCTATCTGGTGATGAGTCGCGAGCGCCGCGATCTCGGGCCGACCGCGCAGACCCTCAGTACCGCCAACGACGCGCCGATCCATTGGCAGCGCATCGCGCCGGCCGACGACAACGACGATGTGCGGCTGATCTGCCATTCGCCCGATCGCGAACTGAAAGAAGCCGCGATGACCACGCTCAAGCGCACCCGCTTCGAAGCCAAGCTCGCGGCGTTGGCCGCCGGCCTCGGCCTGCCCCATCGCAGCAAGCGCGCCGACCGTATCCACCAGCGGATCGGTCGCCTGCGTCAGGCCTACCCGAGCGTGGCCCGCCACTACCTGATCGAGGTCGACACCGACGCCGACCTCGCCACCGCGATCCGCTATCAGTACACCCCAGCCCCGAACAGCAAGGCCGAATTGCCCGGACACTACCTGATCCGCAGCAACGCCACCGACCTCGATGGCGAAACCCTGTGGCGGACCTATGTCCAACTCACCGAACTCGAAGCGGTGTTCCGCTCGCTCAAATCCGAACTCGGCCTGCGGCCGATCTACCACCACCTCGACAACCGCTGCCGCGCACACCTGTGGATCTCGGTGCTCGCCTACCAGTGCGTGCAGTTCCTGCGCCGCACGCTCAAGGCGCAGGGGATCGACGCCAGTTGGGACTCGATCCGCAAGACCCTGGCCCAGCAACAGCGCATCACCGCCAGCTTCAACGCCGAGGCCGGCGGCACCCTGCATGTCCGCAAGGCGACCACCCCGGACGCCCATGCCGCCGCAATCTATCGCGCGCTGGGACTCAACGACAAACCCGGCGGCACCCGCAAGCGTCTGTTCAAGTACGGGCGCGACCTGTGAATGCCACCCTGTAGTGCCTTACGCCCAGACAGTCAGATGTATCTTATTGATTATTAGACGATTTCAAAAATTCGCGACGAAGATGGGCTAGGGCGTTGCACTTCGGCAGTGTTCCATTCCATGCAGGTTAGTGACGGCATGTTGTCGAGGTTGCGTTCGGTGTCTCCGATGGCCATCTACTTGCTCTCATCACTGGCCGCCGGTGTGCACCGAGGTTCGGATGGATTCGGGTGGTCGTATCAGTC
>JBFXKH010000013.1:0-2527 GCA_050173995.1 Lysobacterales bacterium
GCGCGATCTCGCCAGCTTGGAGCGTGTGCTCGAAGCACGCCCGAATCGGCTGATCCTGACCGTGCTGCGCAATGGCCGGGCGTTCTATGTGGAGATGCAGTAAAGCCGCCGTTGTGGGAGCGACGGAACGTCGCTTTCAGGGGACAGAAGACGGATGACTGAAGACAGATAAGGCAACAGCATTCGCTTTGGATGTTCTGTCCTCTGTCCTCTGTCCCCTGGCAGCGCCGTTCCGTCGCTCCCACAACCGTCGCCCCCACAATTCCCGCATCCCGCACCCGTGCTACTGTTACCCGCCCCAACACCCGCCTCGCCACCCTGGTCATGATCGCTCGTCTGCCGCTGTTGACTGCGCTACTGATCGCCGCCGCTGCCGGCACCGCCGGGGCGCAAACCACGCTCGCGCTGCGTGGCGATTCGGTCAGCCTGCGCGCGCTCGGCCGCGACAGCGCCGCGCTGTCGCAACAAGGCGCCAACATCCGCCTGCAATGGCAGGAACTGAGCACGGTCAGCGCGATCGAAGCGGTGGCAGCGGGGACCGCCGATGTCGCCCTGAGCAGCCGCGGCCAGCACGCGCTGAACCCCAAGGAAGCCGGCCTGGTATTCGAACCGCTGGCCTGGGATGGCATCGTCGCGATCGTGCATCCGGGTAATCCGGTTAGCGGCGTGTCGCTGCGCGATCTGCGCGACATCTATGCCGGCAGGATCAAAACCTGGGACCAGATCGGTGGCCGCGCCCAGCCGATCCACCTGAACGTGGTCGCCGGCCCGCTCGATGGCATCGAATACGGCCTGCGCCGCGCCCTGTTCGGCCGTGGCCAGGCCGCGGTCGCGGCCGAACGCTGGTATCTCAACACCGAACAGTTGGAGGCCAGCATCGCCATCGACCCGAACGGGCTCGCGGTCAGCGCGCTGTCCAGCGCCGCGGCCAACCCCAAAGTCAAGCGCCTGCAATTGGAAGGCGTCAGCGCCAGCCCGGCGACCGTGCAGAGCCTCGAATACCTGCTGGTCACGCCGCTCTACCTGGTGCACCGTGCCGGCGCCGAAAGCGATCCGGCGATCGCCGGCTTCCGCGCTTTATTGCAAACGCCAGCCTTCGTCGCCCGCGCCATGACCGCGCACCGCCTGTTGCCGGTGGGCGCAGCCGCGCCGTTGAACGAGGCATTCGCGATGCGCGAACAGAAACTGTTGGCCCTGCTCGACAGCGCGCCGCCAGCGGCTGCCAGCGCAGTGACCGCCATCGCCAGTACCGCCGCCAAAGACCTACCCGCGGCCGAGGCAAAAATCCCGGCCAGCGCCGGCCAGCCCGCGGTGGTCGAGGTCGATGCCAGCGCCGGACAGTAGTGTGATCCGCGCGCTCAGTCTGGACCTCGACGACACCCTGTGGCCGGTCCTGCCCAGCATCCTCGCCGCCGAACACGAATTGCAGCTGTGGCTGGCGGTGCATTGTCCGCAGGTGAGCGAACGCTTCAACGCCGAACAGTTGGGCGCGCTGCGCGAGCGGATCGCGCTCGAGCATCCCGAACTCGCCCACGATTACAGTGCGCAACGGCGCCTGACGCTGGCCGCGGCGATCGGCGCGCACCCGCGCCAGGCGCAACTGGTCGAGCAGGCCTATGCGGTGTTTTTCGAGGCGCGCAACCGGGTCGAGTTGTACCCCGACAGCGCGCCGGCGCTGGCCCGGCTCGGCCGCCAGTTGCCGCTGATCTCGCTCAGCAATGGCAATGCCGATCTGGCCCGGATCGGGCTCGCGCAACACTTCGTCGCCTGCCTGTCGGCGCGCGAGCTGGGCGCGGCCAAGCCGGCGGCGGAAGTTTTTCACGCCGTGCTCGAACAGGTCGGCCTGCCGGCCAGCGCGGTCGCGCATGTCGGCGACGACCCGCTGCTCGACGTGCAGGGCGCCCGCCGCGCCGGCCTGTTCGCGGTCTGGTTGAACCGCGACCACCGCGCCTGGCCGCTCGCCGAGGCCAAGCCCGATCTTGAAGTCCACGACCTGCACCAGCTCTGCGACTGGCTGGAACAGGCGCACCCCCACCAACAACGGAGCCAGGCCCGATCGCCATGACCAGCGTCCCGCTCGTATTGACCCGTACCGCCAGCCTGCCGCAACGGCTGGCGCAAACCGACCCGGTCACCCGCGCCTGGCTCGCGGCCGCAGGCTTTACCGCGGCGCCGGGCAGCCACTGCCTGATCGCCGCCAGCGACGGCCGACTGGCCGCGGTCTGGGTCGGATACGAAGCGGGCGCCGACCTTGCCGCCCTGGCCGGGCTCGCCCACACCCTGCCGCCGGGACGCTACGCCCTCGATCCCGGCGCCGAGCCGCTGGATGCGGAACTGGCCGCGCTCGGCTTCGCGCTCGGCGCCTATCGCTTCAGCCGCTATCGAAAAGCCGGGCGCGATGCGGCCGAACTGGCGCTGCCGAACGGCGTCGATGGCGAGCGGCTGGCGGCCAGCATCGAGGCGGTGAACCTGGCCCGCGACCTGATCAACACGCCCTCCGAACACCTGGGGCCGGCCGAACTCGCCG
>JBFXKH010000013.1:2627-41483 GCA_050173995.1 Lysobacterales bacterium
CGCTATGGCGCTGGCGGGTCCAAGCGCTGAGCCGCCCGGCACACGACCGCTCCGGCACGGCGCGGCACGCGAACCGAGCGGCAGCGTCCGCCATCGACCCGGAACCAGCCCCGCCCACGGCCAGCGCGATGGCCGCAGGCGAACGCCGCCGCCCACCGATTAGGGCGTGAACACCTGGCCGCGATGCTCCCATGCCGCGGCCTGACCGACCCAACCTTATCTCCTGTTTTGCGATTGCCAGATTCTTGGAATACCTATGATTGTAACGGCTATTAACATGGCAGCACCATACGAGAATATTGCTCCTAATATCACAAGTCCAACCAAGGAATTGTTCATGGCCTGATGGACCAGATGTGCTCTACCTTTCATTTCAGCAGCCCCGTACAAAATTAGCCAAGGCGTTGCGGCAAGGACACCAAAAATCAGTGGACCCGCTATCGAGCCTATAACTCTTTCATGCCATCGGAACAATCTGGTTTCCAACCGCCCACGCAACTCGACGATGATGCGGACAGTGTAGATTGGCACTACAAATATATACATCATTTTCAGATACAACCACGCACGGCCCGGCTGTCCGACGATCAGGTCCGCGACGATGCCGACCAGCGCACTTAGCCAAAACACTTCGCGCAGATAGCCGGTTACCGTCGGCCAACCGCGCGGCTGGGGTTTTCCGGAGAAAATTCGTCGGAGTTGGCTCATCGCATACTCTCAGTAGATGTTGTTATATCCCGTGTGACCAGAGCGTCGTCATGCCTGGCGATGGGCCTCCGGGCGTCCAGATTGCCACTCTCCGCTCACTTGATTAGTTTGCCTGATGGTATAAAAACGAATCGAACCAGGCAAGTACTTGATCGCTGACCTTTTCATGGTCAGACTCTGTCTTGATCCAGTAGGAGTACCTTACTCGTGTTTGGTCATCAATCTGTACATCCGCTATAAATCCCTGGTCGAAGCCCTTTACCGGTGGCGCTCTAATCGCATACACCACCGCGCCTCGGGCATTTTTGAACATCACCATGCCATATTTTCCGAACATCGGATCATGCACCTCATGGTGTCGCCCAGAGCCTAAATCAATTCCTTGGCTCCACCTTCCTCGTGTCGAATCTACATTTCCTACAGTGCTGATCATTACGCGTGTATACTCCCAGATCCGGTCACCAGAATGTACGATACCCGGTCTGACCGGTTTTCCATTTGATCGAGATAAGTAAAAAATAAGACCATGGCCAGTTTCGTATTCGTAATATGGCATGCCACGAAACCTCTTCAGCGCCGGTGAGTCAGGCTTGCTGACGGATACCGGTTTTTGCGGCTCCGCCTGATTGGCGTCACCGCACCCGCCAGCGGCCATGGCCAGGAACAAATACAGAGAGTAAAGAAGCCGACATTGGCTTTTTTGCATAAAATTGCGCATGAACAGTCCTCCTATCGCTCCTTAACGGCAGTCCATTCTTAATTTGAGCGAGTGGCCCAAGTTTGAGCCGCAAGGCGGGTGGCGCGCTGGAACCCCGCGGTACTTATAAGTACCGAAAGATTGCGGGCGGAGCTTGGCGAAGTGATCGGCATCGGTAGCTGTATTAAAGGGCTGCGTCACCGTCACTCTGCTTGCGTGGCGGTGGGTGGTTTGGGTTTGACATTGGTTGTGGAGCGCGGTTGTCCAGGGTCATGGCGGCGTCATTATCGCTCCCCTCCCGCCTCCGCCCGATAACGCTTGAGCGGGCTCAGCAGGTAATCGATCACCGGGCGGTTGCCGGTCTTGACTTCGGCGCTGATGCGCATGCCTGCGGTCATGCGTACCGGCCGGCCGTCGATCATCAGGCTGGCGCGGGCCAGGTGGATCCGCGCCGGGAGCACAGCGCCCAACTGTTCGTCCACGGCGGCGTCGTAGGAGACCGATTCGAGCCGGCCTTCGAGGGTGCCGAAGCGGGTTAACGGAAAGCTCTCCTGCAACACCACACCGATTTGCCGGCGCAGCCAGGCCGGGTCGGCCAGGGCCAGGTCGTGGTCGTCCACAAGGAGACGAAGCCCAATCCCTGCGCGCCCTGTTCGAATTTCTGCGCGAGCGCTTTGGCGCTGGCGGGGGCTGAACCCTGCGGGTCGGTGGCCGCGGCGGTTCGCGCCGACCAGTGAACCACATGCAACGGAATCAGACATCAGCCTTACCGCCCTCGGTGCTGAACGAAGCGCAATGTGACCAGGTGCGCAAGCTTCTCAAAATCGGCCTCGTTGGAGATCGCCATCCGGGAAATCAGCATCGACTTTCCCGAATGGCCAACTTCCAACCGTCTTTTGCGCCTGGTTCCGCTCAATCTGCAGTACTGCATGTCCTGGAATCGTATCGTTTCGTTGCTGGTCATATGCATCCTGGCGGGTGCCCGGATGAAGTCGGGTGCGATCACGATAGAGCGCGCTGGGCCGAAGGAGCGGACCAACGCAAGCAGACTCACAGTCCCGATGTAGCCGAACAAAATTACCGTCACAATGCCGATGAAGGCACGCCAATACGCCGCGACGCCCGACCCGTGAAGCAACGTGATCGCCGGGCCTTGTGTGGCCATTCCGATTAGCGCCGTCACGACCACAAGCAGACATAGACCGACCGAGAAAACAAGAAATATCCGACTGGGTTGGTAGGGAATGACCACCGATTTCGCTGAATCCATAGTCACGACCAATTCCGGAAGGATCGAGTGCAGCAAAGCGTCTTCCGTCCTGGCGGTGCTCTCCAGGACTCGCCGTCGCATCCATATCACCAGCGTTGCCAGCACCACGGGCAGCAAGAGAAGCGCCGCCGCGAGCAGCGATTTGAGTAGGTCGATTGGACCAAGCGAGCGGCCCGCGACCTGCGCTTTGTACAGGAACAGAGCTGCGGCCAGGCCAGTCAGCAGGACCAGAAATAGCATCAAGACGCGTTGCATGCGGGACTTATCCATGGGTCGAACGAACAACGTGCGCGTGGTGTTGAACACCCCGACCTCTTGTATCAGCGAGTGTTCTTCAGGCAGCTTTGCAGTCCACCAGTCCCTGGTCGTGGCCTGGTGGCGGAGATGATGGGCACGCTGCGCCGTTGCCCATCCTACGAACTCAAAGCGAAGCACCGAGCTGGAAGACCGGCCAATAGACCGCCACCAGCGCGAACAGAAAAATCACTGCGCTGCCGAAATAACCGACGATCACGGCGAGGGTGACGCGGTGTTCGGGGCGCGGCCAGACCCCCCATAGTCCGATCACCGTGAGCGGCAGCAGCGGCAGCCAATACCGCCAGGCGAGCAGCACGCGGGTGGGCAGATAGTCCGCCACACCGAAGTTGGCGAGCATGTTGGCGTAGGCGGATAGCAACCAGTGCAGGACAGCCGCCAGCGACAGCGGCGGGATCAGTGCAATCGCCAGCAGCCAGCCATTGCTGCGGTTCGGTTTCCTGTGCATGGTCGGCTCCATTTCTCTCGCTGGTGCGCTGCGTTGCGCAGACCGCTGTGGCTTGTCCTTGGTTTTGGCCGATGCTCGCAGCCGGCCGCGGGCCGCGTCAATCGCCACGCATTTGTTGGATGGTCGGTTGTCGGCCGTGGGGAAAAACCGCCGTCGCCCGGGCGAAGCCGAGGTTCAGTGGAGGGTGTGGTTTTGGCGCAGCGCTGGGTCCCGGCTTGCGCCGGGACGACGGCTTGGTGTCAATCCATGCCAAGCGGATCGACATCCAGCGACCAGCGTACGCGTTTGCTTTCGGGGGCGCGGTAGAGGGTGGCGAGCAGTTGCGGCAGGGCGGACTGCAGTTGCCGGCGGTCGGAGGCTTGCAGCAGCAGTTGCCAGCGGGTCTGGCCGGCGCGGCGCGGCTGGCTGGCCGGCATCGGGCCGATCGCGCGCACCTGGGCGGCGGCGATGGCTGGGCCGATCACCTCGAAGAAGCTGCGCAGGCGCGCCTCGTCGCTGGCTTCGGCGGCGAGCAGGGCCTGGGCGGTGAACGGTGGGAAGTCGAGTTGTTGGCGCAGCGCCAGTTCGGCCTCGGCGAAGGCTGGGTAGCCGCCGTCGAGCAGGGCGGCAAATAACGGATGCTCGGGGTGGCGGGTCTGGATCAACACCTGGCCTGGGTGCTGGCCGCGGCCGGCGCGGCCGGCGACCTGCACGATCAACTGCGCCATGCGTTCGCTGGCGCGGTAGTCCTGGCTGCACAGGCTGGCGTCGGCATCGACCACGATCGCCAGGGTGAGCCGCGCCAGGTCGTGGCCCTTGGCCAGCATCTGGGTGCCAACCAGGATGCAGGATTCGCCGGCCACGGCTGGCGCCAGCAGCCGCGCCAGTCCGTCGCGGCCACGCACGCTGTCGCGGTCGGCGCGCAGGATCGGGACCTGCGGGAAGTGTGCGGCGAGACCTTCCTCCAGGCGCTCGGTGCCGAACCCGATCGGCGTCGGCCGCTCGCCGCAGACCGGGCAGCGCAAGGGTACCGGTCGTTCCCGTCCGCAGGGGTGGCAAACCAGCCGTTGGCGCTTGCGGTGCAGAGTGTAGGGGCGGTCGCAGCGGTCGCATTCGGCGTGCCAGCCGCAGGCGCGGCACTGCAACAAGGGCGAGAAGCCGCGCCGGTTTTTGAACACCAGCACCTGTTCGTCGCGTTCGAGGTGGGCGCTGATCGCCGCCAGCACCGGCGCACACAGGCCGGCCGCCAGGGTCTGCCGGCGCAGATCGACCAGGCTTACCGCCGGCGGCCGGGCAAATCCGGCGCGGGCCGGCAGCGGCAGGTGGTGGTAGCGAGCACGGGCGACGTTGTGCAGGCTTTCCAGGGCCGGGGTGGCCGAGCCGAGCAGCACGGGAATGCCGAGCCGCCGCGCGCGCACCAGGGCCAGATCGCGGGCGTGGTAGCGAAAGCCCTCGTGCTGCTTGAGCGAGGCGTCGTGTTCTTCATCGATGACGATCAGGCCGGGGCGGGCCAGCGGCGCGAACACCGCCGAGCGGGTGCCGATCAGCACCAGCGGCGCGCTGGTCTGGACCCGCTGCCAGACCCGCGCGCGTTCGCCGGCGGCCAGGTCCGAATGCTGGGCCAGCACCGGCGCCGGCAGGCGCTCGCGAAAGCGCGCCAGCAATTGCGGGGTGAGGCCGATCTCCGGCACCAGCACCAGGGCCTGCTGGCCGCGCGCCAGCACCTGCTCGATCAGGGCGAGGTAGACCTCGGTCTTGCCGCTGCCGGTGACGCCATCGAGCAGAAAGGTCTGAAACCGCCCGAGCGATCCGGCCACGCTGGCGACCGCCTGTGTCTGGTCGGCGTTCAGGGGCGGCGCCTGGGTCAGCGCCTGGCGCGGGCTGTCGGCGTATTCGATGCGACTGACCAGGCGCAATTGTTCCAGCCGGCGCAGTCCGCTAGCGGCATTCTTGATTTCGGCGCGGAGTTCCCGCCAGGGGCGTGGCCCCTCCGCGAGCGCCGCGAGCAGGGCGGCCCCGGCGCTGCCCGGGCGCAGTTCGGGGCGCGGTCCGGGCGCGGGCTCAAGGCGCAGGGCGAAATCGTCGTGGCGCGGTGCCGGCCGCTCGGCCGGGTCGCGCAGCCGCACCGGCAGGGCGGCGGCCAGCACCTCGCCGAGCGGGTAGTGCCAGTAGCCGGCCGCCCACAACAGGCTGTCCCACAATTCGGCGGGAAAGGCCGGACCTGGGTCGAGCACCGCCAGCACCCGACGCAACTGGTCCGGCGCCCGCTGGGAGTCGGCCGTCGCCACCACGATCCCGACCAGTTCGCGACGACCGAGCGGCACCCGGACGCGCGCACCGACCGCCACCGGGGCGGCGTCCGCCGGCAGATAATCGTAAAGTTGCGGGGTCGGCAGCGGCAGGGCCACCTGCAGGACGCGGGTCATATCGGGGTGTTCGGTTTGTGGTCGCCAGTGTAGCGGTGGCGGTTTGGCGTTCGGGCAGCGAGCAGCATCGAAGCAGGTCGGGGCGCGAGCAAGGATTGCTGGTGGCATCGCTACTTTGCGACACTTCTTGCGGAAATCATGAAGAAAGCGTCGCGCGCCATTGATTCAAAGAACGTTTTGACCTTATGCACAGGGACGGTGGATAAGTCTGTGGATGACCGCCCGGACAAGACCGCCGGGGCTTAACCGTGGTGGCTGCGAGCCGCACTGGAAAGAAAAGTGCCATCGGAATTACCCGTTATAAATCAATATCTTGAGATAGACCGTCGGGCGACGCTGGGGTTTTCGCGGGGTGCGGGTCCGGCCGCCAGCGGGTTCGCCGCGCTTGTGGAACAATGCCAGCGCCCGCGCTTCGGTCGGGCTGACGCCGGGCGGTCAACCGATTCGCCCGCCGCGCGTTTTTGCCCACTTGCCATGGTCCGAGCGCCCACGCATGCCATCCCTCGTCCTGCATCTGAACAGCCAACCCGAGCTGGAACCCTTGGCCCGATCCTCCGCCCAGGCACTGCGTGGCCGGCAACTCGACCAGTTTCTGCGCGGGGTCGAGCGGCGCGCCCTGCGCATGGCCGAATTCGCCTGCGGCAACCGCGACGACGCTCTGGAAATCGTGCAGGACGGCATGCTCGCCTTCGTGCGCAAATACGCGGCCAAACCCGATGCCGAATGGGCGCCGTTGTTCTACCGGGTGCTGGACAGCCGCATCGTCGACCATCAGCGCCGCCAGAACATCCGCTCGCGCTGGCGGGCCTGGCTTTCGCCGGGCCGGGCCGACGCCGCCGACGCGGCCGACCCGCTCGCCAGCATCCCCGATCCGCGCGAGCCGGGACCTCTGCAACGCCTGGCCGATGTAGAAACTGGCACAGCACTGGAGGATGCACTCGCGGCCCTGCCGCACCGGCAACGGCAGTGCTTCCTGCTGCGCATCTGGGAGGGCCTGGACGTGGCCGCCACCGCCCAGGCGATGCGTTGCAGTGAAGGCAGCGTCAAGACCCACCTTTCGCGGGCGCTGGGCGCACTAAGGATGCAACTGGAGGCCTATCATGACTGAGCAAGGGCGAGACCCTCGCATCCCCGACCCGGAGCAGACGGCGTGGCAGCAGAGCATCACCAGCAGACTGGATGCCAGTACCCGCGACCTGGATGCGGCCACCCTGTCGCGGTTGAATCGGGCCCGGCAATTGGCGCTCGGCCAGCTCCCGCAGCGGCATCCGCGGCTGCCCTGGCTGATGGCCGGGGCGGCCACCGCGGCGTTAAGTCTGGTGCTGGTGCTAAGGCCGCCGTCGGATGCCGGCGCGCCGGCCCTGCCGGCGACGCCGCTGGTGACCGAAGACTTCGAATTGCTGAGTTCGGAAGACGCAGCACTCGCCTCGGATATCGAATTCTATGCCTGGTTGGCTGCGCAGGAGCGGGGTGGATGAACGCGATCGCCGCCGCTGGCGTCGAGCCGGACCCGGCGCCGCCGAGTATGGCGGCGCCGAGCATGGACCTGCTGCTGTATTTGGCCGAATCCGATGACGCCGCACGGCTCGCGAAGGATGTCGCGGCGAGCAACGGCGAAACGGCCACGCCGGACGAAGCTGCCCAGTCGCCAACCGCCCCTGACCCAACCACGGATCGCACCGATGCTGGCCCCGATCGCCGATAAGCTGCGCCCGCTGCTCGCGCTGCTGCTGCTGGTTTGCGGCGGCGCGCTGGCGGCCGCGGAACTCGATTGGTCGGCACTCGCCGTCGGCGAGCAGCGGGTGCTGGCGCCGTTCGCCGAACAATGGCCGGAGCTGCCCAGCGAAACCCGCGAAAAGCTCCGCGAGGGCGCCCGCCGCTGGCTCGACATGAGCCCGGAAGCGCGCCGCGAAGCGACCCTGCGCTTCGGGCAGTGGCAGGGCTTGAGCGAGGCCGAACGGACGCGCGCGCGCGAACGCTTCCAGCGCTTCCAGCGCCTGCCGATCGAACAGCAGCGGCAACTGCGCCAGAGCTTCCGCCGCTTCCAGCAATTGTCGCCGGCCGAGCGCCGGGCGCTGCGGCAGCGCTACGATGCTTTGCCGCCCGAGCAGCAGCAGAGCTTCCGCCGCCGCAACGGCCAGGCTGGCGCGGCCACCCAGGGCCAAGGCGGCCTGGCCGGCCTGCCGCCGGGCGAACGCGCCGCCATTCGGGAGATGCTGCAGGGCTTGGCGCCGGAGCAGCGGCAGAAATTGCGCCAGCATATGCAGGCCCTGGCCCCGGCCGAGCGCGAATCCCTGCGCCGCCGACTGCTGGCGATGACCCCGAGCGAACGCGCCGCCGCGATTGCCGCGCTCGACGATCCGGCAAAGTGATTTGGCCGGTCCAGAGGCGGGAGACATAATGTGCCGTCGCCCCGGCGCACGCCGGGGCCCAGTGCCGAATGTGGCGAAACCGTCGAAAGCACCGGGTCCCGGCGTGCGCCGGGACGACGACCTCCGGTCCTCCGTCCTCAACCTTTGATCTCGTTTGCCTATTCCTGTCCGCTTCCCGCCTCCCGAAGCTATTGCCGAACGGCGGCAAGGCCGGTTACAATGCCGCTCTTTTCCCGGCCGAGATGCTGTCATGAAGCCCGATATCCATCCCAAGAATCACGACGTCGTGTTTCACGATCAGTCCTGCGATTTCAAGTTCCTGACCCGTTCCACCATGACCAGCAAGGAGACGGTCAAGTGGGAAGACGGCAAGGAGTACCCCGTAATCAAAGTCGAGACGTCCAGCCAGTCGCATCCGTTCTTTACCGGCAAGCACAAGATCGTCGATGCCGGCGGCCGCGTGGACAAGTTCCGCAAGCGTTACGCCAAGTAATTCCGTTGCGCCCCCGGCGCAACCGCGACGCCGCCCCTGGCCAGGGCGGCGTTTTTGTTTTGCGTCGCCAGTGAATCGTCCGCGGCACCTGGCCGGCCGTTCGCCAGCGACTCGATCGGCGCCCGCGCAGTTGATTCACGTCAGCCCAGGTCGATGCGATCGTGCGACAATTACACTTCGGTCGCGCTGCCCATTCCGGTTCGCGACCGGTGTCGGTCAATCGCATGGCCAGAGTTGGCCTGCGACCGATGCCAAGGCCAGCCATAGGAGATGTGCCGTGACCACGAACGTGCTATTGACCGACAGCGAAAGCAACACTTCCGTCACCCTGCCGGTGCTGCATGGTTCGGTTGGACCGGGAGCCATCGATATCGGCAAACTGCACAAGGAGACTGGGTTGTTTACCCACGACCCGGGGTTTGTTTCCACCTCGAGTTGCAAGAGCGCCATCACCTATATCGATGGCGACGCCGGCGTGCTGCTGTACCGCGGCTACCCGATCGAGCAATTGGCCAAGCACTCAAGTTTTCTGGAAACTTCCTACCTGCTGATCAACGGTTCTCTGCCGACCCCTGGGCAGTTCCAGGCGTTCGAGCACGAGGTCACCCACCACTCGATGATGCACGAGTCGCTGAAGACTTTTTTGCACGGCTTTCACTATGACGCCCACCCGATGGCCATGCTGTGCGGCACGATCGCCTCGCTGGCGGCGTTCTACCACGACAATCTGAACATCGACGACGCCGAGCAGCGCAAACTTGCGGCGATCCGCCTGATCGCCAAAATGCCGACCATCGCCGCTGCGTGTTACCGCTACACGATCGGCTGGCCGATCCGCTACCCACGCAACAATCTGGCTTTTTGCGAACGTTTTCTGCACATGATGTTCGAGGTGCCGTCGGAGCCGCTGGTGCTGAATCCGGTCGCGACCAAGGCGTTGGAACTGCTGTTCATCCTGCACGCCGACCACGAGCAGAATGCCAGCACCTCGACCGTGCGCATGGTCGGCTCGACCGGCGCCAATCCCTACGCCTGCGTCGCCGCCGGCATCGCCGCCCTGTGGGGGCCGGCGCACGGCGGCGCCAACGAGGCGGTGCTGAAGATGCTCGCCGAGATCGGCAGCGTCGACCAGGTCGGTCGGGCGGTCGATCGCGCCAAGGACAAGAACTCCGGTTTCCGGCTGATGGGTTTCGGGCATCGTGTCTACAAGAACTTCGATCCACGCGCGACCATCATTCGCGAGATGTGCCATCAGGTACTAAATGAGCTGGGCGTGCACGATCCGCTGCTCGATGTTGCGCTGAAGCTCGAAGAGGCGGCGTTGAAGGATGCGTATTTTGTCGAACGCAAGCTGTATCCCAACGTCGATTTCTACTCCGGCCTGATCTACAAGGCGCTGAACATTCCGACCGAGATGTTCACGGTGATGTTTGCCATTGCCCGCACTTCGGGCTGGGTCGCGCACTGGCTCGAGCACCACGCATCGGCCGACGCCAAGATCGGTCGTCCGCGGCAGGTCTATACCGGGCCAACTGCGCGGGATTATCTGCCGATGGCCGAGCGCGGCAGCGCCTGAGCCGGTCGCGCGAAAGCCGGCGCCGCTAACGGTCCTCCAGCAAGGCACGGACAGCGTCGCGTGTGGCCCGCCGCATGCTGCGGCCGTGAACGCGGTCGAGCGGCGCCTGGCGCAAACTGTCCCGCGGTAACACGCTAAGGTCGAATTCGCTGCCATCGGCGCTGAAGCGGATCCGGACGGCTTCCAGCTCGCGCGCCGCATCCAGCCGCAGTAGGCGGCTGCCGCTGGTGAACGGAATGCCCTGCTCGCCCAGGAAAATCTCGACCGCCACCGGGTCGTCGCTGAATAAGTGCAGGCAGACCGCGGAATGCTGGTCCGCGCTGCCATCCAGGACCGCCCCGACCAGGCGCGGCTCGAAGCGCTCAAGCAGTTGCATCGCCTGCACCGCGGCAGCGCGCAACTTGCGCAACTGCAAGGGTTGCTGCTCGTGGCGGAACAGCGCTTGGTAGCGGCGCAGGGCCTGATCCACCTCGCTGTTCGACGGCAAAGCCGGGTCGTCACCCAGGTGCAGGCGATCGGCGGCCTTGCGTTTGGCCAGGGCGAAATCCAGCACGCCTTGCTCGACCATGATGCGTGCGGCCAGGTCGGCCAGTTGTTCGCGCAGTGCGAATTCGCGACGATGGCCCGGATTTCGTGTCATCGGCTATCCGCGATCAGAACAGGTCTAGGCGCTGCTGTTCGGCCTGCTGGTCGGCCTTGCGTACCGCCTCGGCGGCGGACAGCTTGAGCAGGTCCTCGGTCTTGAAATACTCGGTAATCGCCCCGGCAGTCTGATCGCTGACCAGATGGCCGTTACCATCGATGCTGGCGGTGGTGATGCCGGGCGGCACCGTGAGTGGTTGCTCGGCCACGCCGTCCAGCGCCTGCCGCATGAAATCGATCCAGATCGGCAGCGCCGTGCGGGCCGCGAACTCGCCACGACCCAAGCTGCTGAAATCGTCGTGACCCATCCACACGGTCGCGACCAGATCATGGTTGAAGCCGGAAAACCAGGCGTCGCGGTGGTCGTTGGTGGTGCCGGTTTTGCCGCCGAGGTCGCGGCGGCCGAGCACCATCGCACCACTGCCGGTGCCGCGCAGAACCACATCGCGCAGCAGGGTGGTGATCAGATAGGCATTGCGCTCGTCGATGGTGCGCGGCGCCAGCAACGGTCCGTCGCCAGTCCCGCCGTGTGGATCCGGCCCAGGCGCGGCGACGGCGGAAAGCGTGGATGTTGCGTCCAGGTCGAGCAGGTCGCTCAATTCATTGGCCGAGGTGAGCAGTGGACGGGACTGATCCGCCAGCCGCTCCGCGCAGGATCGGCAAACCTGGGCGGCGCGGGTTCTCTGGACCACGTTACCGGCATCGTCTTCGATGCGATCGACCAGATAGGGGGTGACCTGATAGCCGCCATTGGCAAAAGTGGCGTAGGCACGGGCCAGTGTCAGCGGCGAAAGCGAACTGGTGCCGAGCGCGAGCGAGAGATTCTGCGGCAGGGCGGCTTCGGGAAAGCCAAAGCGCTGCAGATACTCACGCGTATAGCGCAGGCCAATTGCGTCCAGCAAGCGCACCGAAACCAGGTTGCGCGAGGCGACCAGCGCTTCGCGCAGCCGCACCGGCCCGACGAAGTCCTCGTTGTCGTTCTGCGGCCGCCACACACCGCCTTCCGCGCTCGGATCGGGCAAGGCAATCGGCGCGTCATTGACCAGCGATGCCGGGGTGAAACCGCGTTCGAACGCCGCCGAATAAATGAACGGCTTGAAGCTGGAGCCGGGCTGCCGATTGCTCTGCGTGGCGCGGTTGAATTTCGACAGAGAAAAGTTGAAACCGCCGACCAGGGCCTGGATCGCACCGTCTTCGGGACGCAGTGCCACCAGTGCGGCCTGCGCCAGCGGAATCTGCGCCAACTGCCAGTCGCCTTTGTCGTTGCGCAGCACCCGGATCAGATCGCCGGCACGCAGCACCTTGGAAACCTGGTCCGGTTTGGCACCGACATAGGCTTTCGGCAGACTCGGGCGTGCCCAGGCCACCGCCGCCAGATCGAGCGCGACGCTTTGACCATCGGCGAGCACCACGGTGGCCAGCTTGGCATCGACCTCGGTGACGATTGCCGGCAGCAGGGCACCGACCGAATTAACCGACTGCAGTCGCTTCTGCACCGCCCCGAGATCGTTCGGGTCCAGTGGCTCGATGCGCGCTTCGGGGCCGCGGTAGCCATGGCGCTGGTCGAACTGCAGCAACTGCCACTGGGTCGCCTGATTGGCGGCCTGCTGCCTGCGCGAATCGATCGTGGTGATGGCCCTGAATCCGTTAATCATGGCGTCGCTGCCGAGACGCTCGATCGCTTCCATCCGCACCATCTCGGCAACATACGGCGCATCGAGCTCAATCGCTGCCTCATGCGCCTTTGCATGTTCCGGCAGCGCCTGCGCGTCGACCCGCTCGGCTTCGCTGATCCAGCCGAGCTCGGCCATTCGCTGCAGCACGTAATTGCGCCGTGTCAGCGCGCGCTCCGGGTTGGTCAGCGGATTACCGGTCGAGGGGAACTTGGGAATCGAGGCCAGCATCGCGCATTCGGCCAGGGTCAGTTGGTCGAGGGTCTTGCCGTAATAAAAATCAGCGGCCGCGCCGATCCCGTAGTTACGATAGCCAAAGAAGATCTTGTTCAGATACAGCGCCAGAATTTCGTCCTTGCTGAGTTCGCGCTCCAGCTTCAGGGCGAGGAAAATTTCGGACGCCTTGCGGGTCAGCGAATACTCGTTGCTCAGAAAAAAGTTGCGCGCCACCTGCTGGGTGATGGTGCTGCCACCCGGCACCCGGTCGCGGTCGCTGGTGCCGAGCAGCCAGACCGCACGCGCGATGCCGCGCAGGTCGATGCCATGGTGCTGTTCGAAGCGCGCGTCTTCGATTGCCAGCACCGCCTGACGCAGTTGCAGGGGAATCTCGCTGATCGCCACCGGCTGGCGCTTGGTCTCGCCAAAAAAAGCCATCAACTTGCCGTCTGCGCTATAGACCCGCAGCGGCACCTGCATGCGAATATCACGAATCTGCGAAACATCCGGCAGCCCGGGCGCCAACAACCAGTAGGCGATGGCGAGTGCCAGCGCAAGCAGGCCGACGCCACCCAGGCCCGACCAGAACATGAAGCGCAGCAGACGGCGTAGGCGGGCTTGAGTGAACAGCATGCAAGTCTCGAATCGGGTTGACGGGCTCGCCCTGCCAGGGGCCAGATGGCCAGGGAGCGAGCAGATTCGGCCCCGCGGCAGCGCGGCCGGCAGACCGACCACCGCCGCCACGGCAACGCCGTGAACAACGTGAGCAATCCGCTGGCCTGCTTGCGGTGGGGACGAATTGCGCAGTATAAGGCTCTGCGACGCCAAATGGACGGGTCAGAGGCAGTTGCCCCAGGTTTGCCCCTCCGGCTTTTTGTGACGGGGTTGGCACCGGAAAACCTGCCTATTGATCCGTACTTAAGTTTGATATTTAATGTACCGGAACAACTAACGCTCGTAAGAGCCCGTGCGAAGGGGAAAAAGTGTGGGACTCTTCAACACGAAATCACCGCCCTTGGTCGGCGTGGACATCAGTTCCACCGCCGTGAAGCTGCTCCAGCTCAGTCAGGCCGGCGGGCGTTACCGCGTCGAACACTACGCGGTCGAACCCTTGCCGCCGAATGCCGTGGTCGAAAAAAACATCGTCGAAGTCGAGGCGGTGGGCGAGGCGCTGAAGCGCGCATTACAGCGCTCCGGCACCCGCACCAAGTTCGCCGCGGCGGCCGTATCCGGTTCGGCAGTGATCACCAAGATCATTCCGATGCAAGCGGATCTGTCCGAGGACGACCTCGAAGGCCAGATCCAGGCCGAAGCCCAGCAGTACATTCCCTATCCGCTGGAAGAAGTCAGCCTCGACTTCGAGGTGCTGGGCCCGGTCAAGGACAATCCCGAGATGATGAGCGTGCTGCTCGCTGCCTCGCGTACCGAGAACGTCGATGTGCGAGTGGCGGCTCTGGAAATGGGCGGGTTGGTCGCCAAGATGGTGGACGTAGAGGCGTTCACCATCGAAAACGCGTTCGGCCTGTTGTCCGAGCAGCTGAGCGTGCCCAAGGACGCCACCGTGGCGGTGGTCGACATCGGTGCCACCATGACCACGCTGATCGTGCTCAAGAACCAGCGCACCATCTACACCCGTGAGCAGGTGTTCGGTGGCAAGCAGTTGACCGACGAGGTCATGCGCCGCTACGGCCTGTCCTACGAGGAAGCCGGCATGGCCAAGCGCCAGGGCGGTCTGCCGGAAAGCTACGAGATCGAAGTGCTGGAGCCGTTCAAGGAGGCGATGGTCCAGCAGATCAGCCGCCTGCTGCAGTTTTTCTTTGCCGGTACCGAGTTCAGCAAGGTCGATCAGGTGGTGCTGGCCGGCGGCTGCGCCTCGATCGCCGGGGTGGCCGAGATGGTCGAGGAGCAACTCGGCGTGCCGACCATCATCGCCAATCCGCTGGCCGGCATGTCGCTGTCCAACCGGGTGCAGGCGCAATCCCTGGCCCAGGACGCGCCTTCGCTGCTGATCGCCTGCGGTCTGGCATTGAGGAGTTTCGACTGATGGCCAAGATCAATCTATTACCGTGGCGGGCGGAGCGACGCAAACAGCGCGAGCGCGAGTTCGGGGTGCTGATGCTGGCGGCGCTGGGACTGGGCGCAGTGCTGGTTTTCGCCGGTGTCTGGTACATGAACCAGCGCCTCGCCGGACAGCAGGCGCGGAATGATCTGCTGAATGCAGAAATCAGCCAGGTCAACGTCAAGATCAAGGAAATCGACGAGTTGCGCGCCAAGCGCGACACCATGCTACAGCGCAAGGATGTGATCGAGCGTCTGCGCGCCAGCGGCTCGCAGACGGTGCGCATGCTGGATGCGCTGGCCAAGTCGTTGCCCGAGGGGGTGACGCTGACCAACATCCGTCAGGCCGGCGAGCAACTCACTCTGGAAGGCCTGGCGCAGTCACAGGCAAGGATTTCGGCGTACATGCTGAATCTGGAATCGTCCGAGTGGCTGAGCAAGCCCGACCTGCAGAAGAGCGAAGCGAGCGGGCCGAACAAGAACGCCCGCTACAAGTTCACCATGCTGGCCAGTCTGCGCAAATCCAAGGAAGAGCTGGAAGCGGCCGGCGAAGCAGAAGCCGGACCGGCCTCCGGCCCGAACATTCCGCCGCCCCCGGCGCAGGGAGGTTGAGATGGCCTCGTTCGATCTATCCAAACTGGATCGCAACAACTACGGAAACTGGCCCGTGCCGGTCAAGCTCGCTGCGGCGGCACTTGGCCTGGTGGTGGTGCTGCTGGTCGGTTGGTGGATGATGATCAAGCCCAAACAGGAAGAATTCGACGGCATCCGTGCCCAGGAGGCTGCCTTGCTGGCCGAATTCACCGACAAGCAGGGCAAGGTGGTCAACCTGCCCGAATACAAACAGCAACTGGCCGATATCGAAGACCTGCTCAAGCAGATGGTGCGGCAATTGCCGACCAAGACCGAAATGCCGGACCTGCTGGTGGATATCTCGCAGACCGCCCTGTCGGCCGGCATCGACAATGAGCTGTTCGAGCCCGGCGCAGAATCGCCCAAGCAGTTCTACGCCGAGCGGCCGATCCGCTTGCGCATGGTCGGCAGCTATCACCAATTCGGCGCATTTGTGAGCGGCGTTGCGGCCTTGCCGCGGGTGGTCATCCTGACCATGCACGACGTCTCGCTTAAGCCAGCCACTTCCGGCAGCGGCAAGGGCGAAGTGCGCACGGGAGCGCTGGTCTTGGAGGGTACGGTCAAGACCTACCGTGCCCTGGATGACTCCGAGCAGGAAGCTGAGGCAGCCGGCGCACCCGGGCCCGCCGGCGCCAAACCTGCCTCGCCAGCAGCGAACTAGGAGTTCGATCGTATGAGACGCATTGAACCAGATTCATCGAGCGCGGCGCTTGCCAGAACCGCGGTAGCTGCGGCGTTGATGCTGTCGCTTGCCGCCTGCGTGCCGGGTACCTACGATCTGCAGCAACAGATCGACGAGATCAAGATGCGCAAAGGCACGCCGGTCGAGCCCCTGCCGCCGATGAAGGAATACCAACCCTACCCGTACACCGCGTACAACCTGCGCGATCCGTTTGCCGATATCGGTACCGATTCCGGTGAAGGCAATGGCGACTCGCCCGACGCCGACCGGGTCAAGGAACTCCTCGAAGGTTTCCCGCTGGACGCGCTGGACATGGTCGGCACCATGGGCATAGGCGACGGAATGATGGTGCTGATCAAGGACCCCGACGGGGTCGTGCACCGCGTCACCGTGGGCAATTACATGGGACAGAACGAGGGTCGAATCAGCGCGGTCTTTGAAGACCACGTCGACCTGGTGGAACTGGTCCCGAACGGCAATGGCGGCTGGATGGAACGACCCGCCTCCATTGCGCTGGACGAGAGTTGAACCCAGGGGGTGGTTGCATGCTTACCACACACGATCCATCCATCCAACGCCGTGCCTTGCAAGCGGGATTGCATATGATCAACAAAATGAAAGTGTCAATGTTGCTCCTGGTGGTCGGTTTGGCGAGCGGCAGTGTGCTCGCGGCCAACGCCATCACTGGCATCAGTTATGCGACCGCCGACAACGGCAGTACCGAAATCACCCTGCGCTTTGCGCAGGCGCCGGACGCGCCGATGGCCTTCGTCACCGAGGCCCCGCCACGGATCGCCTTCGATTTTGTCGATACCGCCAACCAGTTGAGCGAGCGTCGGGTCAGCATCGGTTCGGGCGCGGCGGCGGCAGTGTCCGCGGTCGAGGCCGGCGGCAAGACCCGGGTAGTGGTCGAGCTGTCGCGACCTGCCGAGTACAGCACGCGTCGGGAGGGCGATAGCCTGATCGTGGCGATTGCCGGCAATGCGGGCGCGACCCAATCCACCGCCAGCAGCGGCGGCACCGGCCAGTCATCCGGAACCGGAGCCGCGGTGATTGCCGGCATCGATTTCCGCCGCGGCCCGAACGGCGAAGGCCGGGTGCTGGTCAGTTTCAACCGTACTGGGGTCAGCACCGATCTGCGCAAGGAAGGCAACAAGATCGTGGTTGATGTATTCGACGCCGGGCTGGCTGAGACCTTGCCGCGGCGGCTCGATGTCACCGACTTTGCCACGCCGGCGACTTTTGTCGAAACCAGCGAACGGGCCGGCGGCGCCCGACTTGAAATCCTGAGCAACGGCCCGATCGAGCATATGGCCTACCAGACCGGTAGCGACTACGTGATCGAAATTGCCCCGATCCGGCCCAAGGAAGTGCAACGCCGCCGACTCGGCGAGCTGCCCGAATACACTGGCACCGCACTGACCTTCAACTTTCAGGATATTCCGGTGCGTTCGGTGCTGCAGCTGATCGCCGACGTCTCCGAGTTGAACATCGTGGTCGCCGACAGCGTGCAGGGCAGCGTCACCACCCGGCTGGTCAACGTCCCCTGGGACCAGGCTCTGGACATCGTGCTGCAGGCCAAGGGTCTGGACAAGCGCCGCCAGGGTAATGTGATCTGGGTGGCGCCGACCGAAGAGATCGCCAAGCGCGAACAGGCACTGGAAGACGCCCGCAACGCACTGGAAGTGCGCGCGCCACTGATCTCCGAGTTCATCCAGATCAACTACGGCAAGGCCAGCGAATTTGCCGACCTGCTGACCGATAAGGCCCAGGAGGCGACCACCTCCTCCGGCGGCGGATCCAGCACCAGTGGCACGGCCGACGTCTCCCAGGGCTTCCTCACCGAGCGCGGCAGCGTCACCTTCGACGAACGCACCAATACCCTGCTGGTCAATGACGTCGCCCAAAAGGTCAAGGAAGTCCGTGAACTGATTGATCTGCTCGATCGCCCGGTCGACCAGGTGCTGATCGAGGCGCGCATCGTGCTCGCCGACGAGTCGTTTTCCAAGGAGCTGGGCGCGCGCTTCGGGGTGAGTGGCGCCTACGAGGACGACAACGGCAACGTGGTCGGCGTCGGCGGCAGCGTTTCCGGCACCGACTTCCTGATCAATCAGGCGCTGGCCAATCGGCTCGGCGGTTCCGGCAATGCGCTGCCGGTCAATCCACCGGCGCTTAACAACCGCCTGAATGTCAATCTGCCGGTGTTGAATCCGGCCGGCTCGATCGGCTTCTCGATTCTCGGCGCCAACAGCATCATCGATCTGGAGTTGAGTGCCCTGCAGACCGAAGGCCGCGGCGAGCTGGTCTCTAACCCGCGGGTGATTACTGCCAATCAGCGCGAGGCGGTGATCACGCAGAATCGCCAGTTTGGTTTCGTTACCGAGCAGCCCTCGGAGGGTTCTGGGGTGCGTACCCAGACCGTGCAATTCAAGGATGTGATCCTCGAACTCAAGGTTACCCCGACCATCACCAAGGACGATCGCGTGTTCCTCGATCTGAACGTCAAGCGCGAGCAGATCGAGAGCGTTATTGCGACGGTGATCGGCAATATCCCCAATGTGACCACCCGCCAGGTCAACACTGCGGTGCTGGTCGAGAACGGCCAGACCGTGGTGCTCGGTGGCATCTACGAGTTCACCTCGCGCGACGACCTGACCAAGGTGCCGTTCCTCGCCGACATCCCCGGCATTGGCAATCTGTTCAAGAACCGCGCCCGCAACAGCAGCAAAGCCGAACTGCTGATTTTCGTCACCCCAAAGATTCTGCGGCTGCGTGGCAAAGAATGACCGCGTCCGCAATTTCCCCCCTCACCCGGCTGTTACCGTGCACGAGTCCGAGATTCTGGAGAACCGATATGCTTAAGCGTCTGAAGTGGGTTGCCTTGGCCCTGGCCGGAGCGGCGTTGGCCGGCTGCGGCGGTGGTGGTGGACAGGGCGATGCGTTCAATCCGGCACCGATCACCCTGGCGTTGACGGTGACCACGGGTCAGCCCAGCACCACGCCCAAATCACTGGTCGATGTGCTGGTTAGTGCGCGCTTGTCGAACGGCAACGCCCCGGCCGATGGCACCCCGGTTACCCTGCAGGTCACCCCGGCCGGGGTCGGCCAGCTGTCCTTCATTTCCAATGGCAATACCGGCATCGTGTTCGGCGACCGGGTCGAGGCCACCCTGGTCGGCGGCATCGCCAATTTCCGCTTCCACAGCCGTGCGATCGGCACTGCAGTGCTGACCGCCTCGGCCAATGCCACCTTCGGCGCCACCCCGGTCTCGGCCACCGCCAATAGCAATATCAGCGTGGTCGCCGGTCCGCCCTCGGATCCGCGCCTGGTCATGCAGGCGACGACCCTGGTCCTGCCGACCAACCCGCAAGGCGTGGCGCCGTTTCTGGGCTCGCCCTTCCTGTCCGAGGTCACCCTCACCTGGCGGCGTCTGAATGGCGAACTGGTCACCGTGTTCGGCCCGACCGGCGACGGCACGATCGCTGTCAGCGTCAATCCCGTAATCAATACCGCTGGTTTCTCAACTCCGGATGATCCGGAAACCGATGACATAGATGAATTTCTTCTCCACTTGGCGCAAGCCCCGGTCAATGTAGTGGCCGGTAAATCGACCGTGTTCATGCAGTCGCTGGACCAGCCGACCACGGCGGTGATGACCGCGGCCGCGATCGATCCGGATACCGGCGAGACGGTCGAAGCACAATTGACATTCACCATGGTCAATGGCGCCGCGCCTTTGCCGGGCAGCATCGACCTTTCCCGCGCCGGCTTTGCTGTCTATGTCCAGGGCTCAGGCGGGCGCAACGCCGAACAGATCAGTGCTGCGATCAAGGATGGCGCCGGCGGTACCAACCCCGATCCGGTCTCCGGTGGCTTCAGTTGGAACAACCTGCAGATGGAACTGGTCGGCGGCTCGGTCGGCGGGGATCGGCTGCGTTCGGTCAATGCCCAGGGTGCGACCGTGCAGGGCAACCTGGTCAAGGTGCGCACCAACAACGGCATCGCCTCGATTACCTACGAGAGCGGTACACAGACCCGGACCGCGCAGTTGCGCGCCACCGCCGACCGTGCCGACAACAACGTCGATAACGGCATCACCGATCCGGTGACTTCGGTGATCAGCCTGACCGTGTCCGACGGCAAGCTGTTCGATCTTGACCTGAGTGCCGCGCTCAGCGCGGTGGCGCCTGCCACCCCGGGTGGTCGCCTCAGTTTGACCATGTCGGCGATCGCCACCGACCGCCTCGGCAACCCCGTGGTACCCGGTACCGAAATTCGTTTCGGTACCATCGACGAGCCGCTGGACAATAACTTCTTCGCGATTTCCGGCCTGACCGGCGACCCGCAGGAAGGCGGCGTGAACTTTGTCGATGCCAATGGCGGCTTCACCACCCAAGGCGCCGGTGCCGGTCCCGGCGACACCCTGCTGGTATTCGGAGAGGATGTGCCCGGCAACCGCGATCTGGAAGCAGCGCGCGTGGTCCAGTCCATCGCCGGCAATACCAGCCTGACCGTCAATCGCCGCTTCAACTTCAACGACGACACCGGCGCCAGCGTCAATAGTGGCGGCATCCTGCCCTATGTTATCGGGCGTTCGGTGGACGGCAACATCAATGCGGTAGCGTTCACCGATGCGGCTGGTGTGGCCCGCAGCGAACTCAGTTACTCGGTGGACAAGCTCGGCAAGCTGGCCGCGGTCCACGCCGAAGGCAATGGCGATCTGGTGTCCGGCACCCCGGAACTGGTCACCGATGTCGAGTTCGTCCGCTACCGTGGCGTCGGTGCCTTGCAATTGATCGCCAATCCGGTGGTCATCCCGGGCAATCGCACCGAACAGGTTGAGTTGTGCAGTACCGATGCCCAGGGCAATCCCATTCGCGGCACCGAGATCGACTTCGCCTTCGCCAGCCTGGCCGGCGGCACCGGCAGGGTCGATGGCGTCGCGACCTCGGGCACGATCGCCAACGTCACCGGTGCCGATGGTTGTGTGACCGTCAGCGTGCAGACCCTGGGCATCGTCAGCAGCACCGGCGGCACTGCCGGACCCAGAGTCAACTTCAGTGCCGAGGGCGATACTGCCAGCGTCAATATTGTGGTTGGCGCGGTCACCCTATCAGCGTCGCCCCCGTCCTTGTCTGGCGACGGCGGCCGCTTGATCCAATTGACCCTGAAGGACAGCGACGGCGTCGCTATCCAGGGTGCGGTGATCACCGCGACCTGCACCGCCAATGGCGGCGGCAGCCTGACCGTCACCACCCCGCCGCCGCCGACCAATGGCGCCGGCCAGGCCAATACCGTGGTCACCGCCAGCGGGTTCAATATCATTCCGCCGGCAACCGGCCCAACCGGACAATGCGTGTTCACCGTGGGTAACCCAGCGGCGGCGAGCGCAACGGTGGCCTGGACCAGCGTCGACCAGTGCAGCCTGTTCAGCCCGCAGGCGCCGGCCGGTTGCCCGAGCGCGACCATCAACCTGACCATCTTCGGCAACGGCTCCTCACTCAGCAGCCCGACCGGCCTGACCTGCAATGGTCCGACGCTGGGTGCCTGCTCGGCGACCTTCGCCCCGGCGACACCGGTCAATGTATCGCTGAATACCGCGCCGACCGCCTGGGGCGGCGACTGCGCCGCCTTCGCCGCGGCCCAGGCGGTGACCATCGTTACCGGTGCCAACGGCAGCGTGATCAACTGCACGGTCACCTTCCCGTAACCGCAGCGATAACCGTTGAGCAGGTTTCAGGGGGCCTTCGGGCCCCCTTTCTTTTTCTGCGCGCACTGCCGGGGCTTTGCTAGCATGGCGGGCATTGCACCGACAGCGGAGAGCGCGGATGGACAGCCAGCGATTGCGCTTGGCGCCAGGCGAGTACGCATTCCACGAAGGCGACCCGCCGACCTCGGCTTTTCTGATCGAGTCCGGGCGAATCGAGATCCTGTCGATGCAGGCGAGCGGCTCGGTACGCCTCGGCGTGCTCGGCGAAGGCGACCTGCTCGGCGAAATGGCGATTATCGACGCTGCACCGCGCACCGCCAGTGCCCGTGCCGAAACCGCGGCGGTGTTGATCGCGGTCGATGGCCGCCAATTGTCCGAGCGCATCGACAACAGCGACCCGATCGTGCGCGCCCTGTTGCGCAGCCAGTTGGCCCGCTATCGCAACCTGCTGAGCGGTCGCACGGGGCCGGCCGCGGGTGTCCAGCCCGCGCCCGCCGCCAGCGGCTTCGAAGCGGACGCCAAGGCCAAGATCGAACTGGAGACGCATCTGCGCCAGGCGCTGAAAGAGCGCAGCCTGGAGATTCGCTACCAGCCGATCTTCGATATACCGGCGGCGCGCATCGCTGGTTACGAGGCGCTGGTCCGCTGGTGTCATCCGACCCGCGGCCAGGTCTCGCCGGCCGAGTTCATCGCGCTGGCCGAAGAGACCTCGCTGATCGTACCGATCGGCCAGTACGTGCTGGAACGGGTGGCCGAGACGCTGGCCGAACTGGATCGTCGCGGTGTTGCCCCGCTGCCGTTTATCGCGGTCAACGTCTCCGGCCGCCAGTTCAAGGAGGTCGATATGCTGGCCGCGGTGCTGGCCGCCGCCGCCAGCCAAGGCATCGACCCGGGTTCGATCAAGATCGAGGTGACCGAGAGCCTGACCGTCGATGTCGAGGCGATCGCCGAGCTGATCGCGCGCGCGCACCAAAGTGGCGTCAAGGTGGCGCTGGACGACTTCGGCACCGGCTTTTCCAATCTCGGCCACCTGCACAAACTACCGTTCGATAATGTCAAACTCGACCAGGGTTTCGTCCGTCAGATGCTCGCCGCGCCGCGCTGTCTGGCGATCGTGCAGGCGATCGTGGCGATGGTGCACGCGCTTGGCGCCGACCTGATCGCCGAAGGCGTCGAGTCGGAGGGGGAACTGGCCGCGCTGGCCGCGATGGGTTGCCGCTACGCGCAGGGCTATCTGATCGGCAAGCCCTGGACGCTGGACGAATTGCTGGACCGGCAGCCCTGACCGATCGGCGCGCCGATCGCCCGGCCCGCAACGGTTTGCAGCCCGCGCGGCAAACCGGTTAAGGTGCGGCGACTCGATGGCCAAGGCAGAAACAGCATGACGACCTCCCCCGAAGCGGCGCGTAGCGGCGGGCTCCCGCTGCATACCCGCATGCTGCTGGCGTTTGTCATCGGCACCGTGCTCGGGCTGGTCGCCAATCGTTATGGCGCCGGCCATGCGCCGATTCCGGCACTGATCGCCTACCTCACCGATCCAGTCGGCAAGCTGTTCCTGAATTCGCTGAAGATGCTGGTGGTGCCTTTGGTGTTTTCGGCGCTGCTGCTCGGGGTGGTGGAAATCGGCGATCCGAAGTCCTTGGGCCGGATCGGCGGCAAGACCCTGCTGTACATCCTGCTGGTGACCGGACTGGCGGTGCTTATCGGGCTGGTGTTGGTAAATCTCATCCAGCCCGGCGTAGGTATCCCACCCGAGCTCGCGCAGTCGCTGTTGGATAAGAGCACGCTCGACGCCCAGGCGATCGCCGGCAAGGGCGCCAGTGCCGAGCCGCTGCAACTGCTGCTCAACCTGATTCCGGCCAACCCGGTGCAGGCGGCGGCCAATGGCGACCTGCTTGCGGTGATGGTGGTGGCGCTGCTGTTCGGGCTGGCGGTGACCCTGCATCCGACCGAAGGCACGCGGCGCTTCGCCGGCGCGGTGCAGGGCCTGTACGACATTTGCATGACCCTGATCGACCGGATCATCCGGCTCGCGCCCTGGGCGGTCGCCTGCCTGCTGTTCACCCTGACCGCTCGGCTCGGGCTGGATGTGCTGGTGCAACTGGCCAAGTACGTGGGCACGGTCACCCTGGCGCTCGCCATCCATCTGTTCGTGGTGTTTCCGCTGCTCCTGAAGGTTTTTGGGCGGATGTCGCCGCTGGCCTTCTTCCGCGCCGCCGAGCCGGCCATGCTGACCGCCTTCTCGACCTCGTCGAGCAGCGCCACTCTGCCGACCACGCTCAAGATCGCCGAGGAGGGACTGAAAGTGCCGCGCCAGGTCGGGCGTTTCGTGTGCACCCTGGGCGCCACCGCCAACATGAACGGCACCGCCCTGTTCGAGGGTGTGACCGTGTTGTTCCTCGCCCAGTTCTTCGGGGTTGAACTGGCCCTCACCCAGCAACTGACCGTGTTGCTGATCTGTATCCTCGGCGGCATCGGCGCGGCCGGGGTGCCGGGCGGCTCGCTGCCGGTGATCGTGATGATCCTGGCGCTGTTTCATATCCCGCCGGAAGGCATCGGCCTGATCCTCGGCGTCGATCGCTTTCTGGATATGTGCCGGACCACGGTCAATGTCACCGGCGACCTGGTCGGCGCCGTGGTGGTCGGCCGCGGCGAGCGGCCGCTCGCGACCGCCGCCGATTGAATCCAATGGCCTCTGAATCCGTGGCAAGGCCCCTGATGCCGACGCTCTCCCCCACCGATCTGCTGGCGGCCGAAACCTGGCTGCTCGAACTCCAGGACCGTATCGTTGCGACCATCGAGGCGATCGACGGCGGCGCGCGATTCCAGGACGACCGCTGGCAGCGTCCCGAGGGCGGCGGCGGTCGCACCCGGGTGCTGCGCGATGGCGCGGTATTCGAACAGGCCGGCATAGGATTCTCCAAGGTCACCGGCGATCGCCTGCCGGACGCGGCCAGCGCCCGGCGACCCGAGTTGGCCGGCCAGCCGTGGCTGGCGATGGGCGTGTCGCTGGTGTTCCATCCGCGCAATCCCTACCTGCCGACCACGCATATGAACGTGCGGCTATTCAGTACCCGCGGCGAGCATCCGGCCTGGTGGTTCGGTGGCGGCTTCGACCTGACCCCGTACTATCCGTTCGACGCCGATATCCGCCATTGGCACCAAGTGGCGCATGACGCCTGCGCGGCGCATGGCGACGGCGTGTACGCCGAATTCAAGGCCTGGTGCGATCGCTATTTCTATCTGCGCCACCGCGACGAGACCCGCGGCGTCGGCGGACTGTTCTTCGACGACCTGAACCGCTGGCCGTTCGAACAGGCCTTCGCCTTCACCCGCGGCATCGGCGATGCATTTCTTGACGCCTATCTGCCGATCGTCGAACGCCGCCGCGATACCCCGTACGGTGAGCGCGAGCGCCAGTTCCAGTTGTACCGGCGCGGGCGCTACGTCGAGTTCAACCTGGTCTACGACCGCGGCACCCTGTTCGGATTGCAAAGCGGTGGCCGAACCGAGTCGATCCTGATGTCGTTGCCGCCGATGCTGCGTTTTGAGTATGGCTACGTCCCTGCACCGGGCAGCCACGAGGCGGCATTGGCCGATTACCTCAGGCCGCGCGACTGGCTATGACGGCTGCGGCGCATAGCGCCACTCGCCGGGCGCCAGCGTGCCCAGCGCGTAGTCGCCGATGCGCTCGCGGATCAGCCGTAGCGTCGGCAGGCCGACCGCCGCGGTCATGCGTCGCACCTGACGATTGCGCCCCTCGCTGATCCCGATGCGCAGCCAGCTGGTCGGGATGCGGGCGCGAAAGCGCACCGGTGGCAGTCGCGGCCAGAGCCCAGCCGGCGCGTCGGCCAGCAGGCTGACCTCGGCCGGACGGGTCGGGCCATCCTTGAGCAGAACACCCATGCGCAGGGTCTGCATCTGATCGGCCTGCACCAGCCCTTCCACCTGCGCCAGATATGTCTTGCGGGTGTGCAGGGCGGGATCGGAAAGGCGCTTGATCAGACGCCCGTCGTCAGTGAGCAACAGCAAGCCCTCGCTATCGAAGTCGAGCCGGCCGGCCGAATAGACGCCGGGCACCGAAATGAAATCGGCGAGTGTCGGCCGCCCATCGGGATCGGTGAACTGGCACAACACGCCGTAGGGCTTGTTGAACAAGACGATCATCGGGTCGGCAAGAAGGGGCGGTCCAGCCGCCTCTTCCCGTGTTTCAGCGGAACCGGAACAGGCTGCCGCCGCCGCCGCGCGGCGTATAGCTTTCGCGTTCGCGTCGCCGCCGCATGCGATCCTGTAGCTCAGCGCGGCGATCCTCCATCCAGTCGGCGCGCAGCAGTGGGCCGTCCTGTTCACCGCGGTGTTGGGCCTGCTCGGCGCGGAACTGGCAGAAGTCCTGATAGGCATCGAGCTCGTGCTTGAGCTCGCGCACGCACAATTCGATCATGATCGCGTCGTCCAGGAAACCGACCACCGGCACCGAATCCGGAATCACATCTTCCGGGTCGGCGAAATAGGTGAGCGCGGTCAAAACCCGCGACTTGTCCTCCTCGGGCAGAGCCCAGCCGAGGTCATGCACCATATTGATCAGGTTTTCCAATTTGCCCAGACGCTCGGCGATGAACTCCGGCACCTGGGCCTTGGCCGCCGATTCCAGCAGCTTGCCAGCGGCCGCAGTGATCTGATGCGAATCGATCGAACCAGCCGCCTGGTTGGCGCGCCTGAGCACTTCCTGGAAGTGATCGAGATCGTTGTCGGACAGCTCAATGTTGATAGAAAGGCCCATAACGGATCCTCGACAAGGGAGGCGCCAGACTAATGCCGAGCGCTGCGAGCGTCAACGAGTACCGGCCGGCCGGACAGTCCTGGGTTGGGTATAGTTCCGGACCGCGCTACAGGATCGGCTCCAGTCCGCCACCGAATACCGAGATGATCCGCGTGTAGATCGATTTTCCCGACAGCCTGACCTCGGGGAAGTCGCCGATCCGCACATGACAATCGTAAAAGTGCGGGTCGCTGACCGGCATCGGATCGCACTCCGGACGCAGTTCGAAGCTGGTGGCGTAGCGAAACGGCCAGAAGTCGAAAAACGGGATGCGCGAACTCAGCCACTCGATGCTTTGATTGAAGGTGGTCAATACCGGGACATCCTGCTTGCGCGCCACCACCCAGCTCTGGTCGGGGGCGATATCGGCAAGGATGCTCTGCTTCAATGCCGCGGCAAAGTCTGCATCCCAGACGATCACCCCGTTTTCGGTGTTGTAATTGTGCGAACGCGGATCGAAGTTGTGCGATCCGATCAGGGCGACCCGGTCGTCTATGACGATCGACTTTGCATGCAGGCGGCGACGGTGGCCATCGCGTTTCAATGGCACACCGTGGCGCGCCGCCCGTCCCTTGACCCGCTCCGGCAGACTGGCAGCAGATGGCGGGCGCAGCGCGACCTCGCTGCGCCCCGAATACGGTTTGTATTCGTAGAGCTCGAAGCCAAGGGTCTTCAGGTGCAGGCGACGTTGCCGAAAGCTGATCGCATAGACCGGAAAATTATCGGTTGCGGCCAGCGAATTGGTCGACACGATCATGCGCAGTGCCGGGCGCTGCCGACGCAGGCGGAGCAGCGCCCGGCGCGCCGGTTTGGACAGCACCAGATACGGGGTTTGCATCAGCAATTGATGTTCGGCGCCGCCGATCAGCGTGGCGATTTCGTCGCTCAGCTCGGAGCGCTCCGACCTGGCCTCCGGTCCGTGTTTGGCGGGCGGGTCGGCGAAATAGGCCAGTTGCTGGACCGGAAAACGCTGGCGGTAGAAGCGCTGCTCGATGTAGGCCGGATCGTCGGCTTTGGCCATCAGCGTGGCGATCAGATCGGGCTTCTCGATGCGATAGGCGGGGCGGCGCGGCGTCTCGGTTGGGCGGAGCAGCAGCTGGCGGTAGATATCGCGCAACGCTGTCATCGGGTGCGCTAAAGGATGCCGCCAATAGCGGTTGAAGGATCGCCGCATCTGTTGGCAACGCGGACCGACCACCAAGATGTCGCGATCATGGTAGTTGTAGCCCGGGTCAAGATCGAAATAGCGGTCTTCGATATTGCGTCCACCGATGATTGCCAGGCGCTGGTCGACCAGCAGCAACTTGTTGTGCGCGCGTCGATTGAAGCGCTTGAAGCAGCACAACACGCTGGCGAAATACTCCAGCGGTTGGCTGGTCGCCTTGTCGAAGGTTGGATTGAAGATGCGCAACTCGAAATTGACGTGGGCCTGGGCCAGATAGGTAAGTAGCTCCAGATTGTTGAGCGCCGACAATTGGTCGAGCAGCAGTCGTACTTTTACGCCGCGTCGCGCGGCCGCCAGCAATTCGTCGAGGATCAACTGCCCGCTGTCGTCGGTGGCGAAGATGTAGTACTGCATGTCGATGCTGCGCCGTGCCGAGCGGATCAGATGCAGGCGCAGGACCAAGGCGTCCTGGCCGTCGTCGAGCAGGTTGACCGTGTGGGTACTGCCTGTGCCGGTCACTGCGGCTGTGGCCAGCTCGGCAGCCAGGTCCTGGTAAGGCGAAGGCGCGGCGCAATGGTCGGGCCGCCAGCAGGAGAGTTCGGCATCACGGGTCGTGCTGATCACGGCCTGTGCCTGCCGTTGCAGTGATGGGGTAGTGGCACAGGCCGCGAGCAGGAGCAGGGCCAAGATCGGCGCCAACCGCCGGGCTAGCCGCCGCACGACGTCAGTTCGCATCCCGAGCCGAACGCAGGCTTTCGGGGATCTGCGATTGCAACCAGCCAGGTGGGGGGTGGCCAACCGAGAGATCATGAACCGGGTCCGGGCGTGGCGTCCGCCGCCATCTGCACCAGCACCAGATGCAGACGCAGTCGCACGCTGTCGCCGAGCAGCATACGCTGACTGCGCATACCGAATTGCTGGCGCGATACGGTGCTTTCGGCGGTGACCGCACAGCGGCGGGATTGGTCGTCGCAATCCACCGATTTGACCTGCAGCGTGACCGTGCCCCGAATGCCACGCAGTTCCAGGATCCCCTGGATCGGGCGGCGCAGCGCATCGCGGTCGATCCGATCGAGTTCGGCCTCGAAGCGCAAATCGGGAAAACGCGCCGCATCGAAAAATTCCTCGGACATTGCCCACTTGCGGCGCCCTTCACTCGCCATCCGCACGCTCTCGATCGGCACGCGGATGCTGGCCAGGTGGGTGTTCAGCACCGGACTGACCTCGCCCTCAATGCGGGTGAAACGGCCCGAAACCTTGAACCAACGCAGGGCACGCAGGCTGAATTCGCAATGACTCAGGGCAGACTCGATGCGCCAGGAAGGCGGCACCGCTTCGGTGGCCGGCGCCGCACTGGCCGGCCTTGCCACGGTCGGGCACAGGGCCAGGCAGAGCAGGCCGGCGAGCAATGGAGCGGGGCGGTTGAGCATCGGTGAAATCTGCCAGATCGCGCTTGGCCGGACGCTGAATACGGACCATGTCCAGGCCACGAAAGGGGTCGGGCAGCGATTCGCCGGGCCGCTACAGGATAGTGATCATCGCCGTCGCTCGGTCATGGCGACCAGAACGCGACCAATCGGGCCGTGCCCGGCTCGACCACGCCCTCGGGCACCTGCAGCCAGGCCACCGCGGCGGTCGGCATGCCGCGGTATTCGTCGGAACGTCCCTCGGTGAGCAGGGCCAGTGCCTGCTCGATGCCCGGGTTGTGGCCGACCAGGACGCTGGCCTCGGGGTGGTTCTGCTCGTTGAGGATGGCAAGCAGATCGCCCGGCGTCGCATCGTAAATGGCGTCCTGTTCGTGCACCGGCTTATCCAGCAGGTCGGCGATCGGCGCGGCGGTGCTGCGTGCGCGCTCAGCGGGCGAGCTGAGTAGCACGGCACTGCGTCCCGCCAATTGCCGGGCGATGAATTGAGCGGCGGCAGCGGCGTCGCGCTGTCCGTGCTCGGTCAAGCCGCGTTCCCGATCTTCGCCGCTGGCGGCCCGGGCCTCGGCCTGTGCGTGTCGAACCAGAACCCAAAAGCGTTGTGTCATGCCGGTCCCTGTAGTGAGTTAGGTGTGCGCGAGCCACCGACTCGCGCGCCCAATCTAACGCAATCAAGGCGCCAATGGCACGGTGATCAACTGAATCGGCAGATTATTGCGCGTCCACTGCACGCCGTTCGCCGGCAGCACGATGCTGGACCCGAATACACCACTGTTCGGCGAAGCGAAACTGCGGTTCAGGCTGCCGCCTTCGCTGCGCGTCTGTTCGACGAAATCGTTGAGGTTCGGGCACCACGGGCAATGCACTTGAAAGGCGACCTGTTCCAGCGTGCCACTGGTCTGCGCGGCGTCGCCCAAGGTCCAGGTCGGTTCGCCCTGGTCGTCGTAGATATAGCTCACCACCCAGGAATCGAACACGCCGTTGAGGCGGTGGTCGTCGATGGTCAGGCCCCAGCCGTCCTCGTTCGGATTGAACCAAAGCCCAGTGCGGCTGCTGACCCCGAGGTTGCTGTCGTCGAAGGTGCGCACCAGCTTTTCCATGCCGGTGTGGCCGTCGATCGCCCAGCTCAAAACGTAGCGACTGCCATCGTGGCTCAACACGCCGCCGCCAACCTGGCGCTGGCTGCCCGGAAACACATTGGGCGGACTGAGCACGCGGTTGCTCAGGCTGATGTCGGCACGGGTGTCGTCGGGCTGCCACAGGCCATTGACCAAATACCAAATCGGCTTGCGGTTGGGTCGACCCGAGAACCAGGTGCCGGCGACCACGCCGCTGCTGCCACCGGGAATCGGCACGTTGAACATGCCGATGCCATTGCTCTGGCGGTTGGGGCTCCAGTACAGGCCGTCGCGCGGGGCCGAGGCCAGCGGCGTGGTGGTGTTCGGGCAGCCGGCCACCACCTGGCAATTTCCGGTCGCACCAACCTGGGTGCTGAGCACGGTATTGGCGTTGGTGCTCCAGGAGAAATCATCGACCGTGCCGATGTAGCGCACGTTCAGCGGCGCCCCGCAACTGGCCGTGCTCGGCAGGTGAATCGGGACATTCACCGTACTGCCCTGACCCGGCACCAGATCGGGTACCGGCTGCTGCGCGCCGCCGGCAAAGCTGATCTCGGCGTCTTTGATCGCGGCCGGCAGGGCGGAAGGATCGAAGATACACACCGCGCGACCGGCCGGCGCCTGGTTGGCGAGCTTGCATCCGGCGCTCAACTGATCGGTCTGCGCGGCGTTTTCCACGCTGATCGTGGCCTCACCACCAGCCAGCGGGTCGGCGCTCAGATACTGGTAGACGATCTCAAAGCTCTGGTCGTAAAGCACCGCCTGGAACACCGCACTGCCGACCGCGCCGGCGTTGTCGAAGCGGCCCATATTGCGCCACTCGAACACGGTGCAGCCCTGGCCGGCAGTCCCGGCGTCGCTGGCGCGCGGGCAGACCGCGAAGTGCTGCCTGGTCAGCGCGCCACCGGGTTGCACCACCAGGTCGTCGAACAGCGCGTGCATGCGCCCGTTGTTGGAAAAACTCGATCCGAACTGTCCACAGGTATTGGCGAAGTCGCTGCCGTCCTCCTCCAGGTTGGTCGCCAGGAAGCCATTGGTCGACATGCGCAGTTGCGTGATCGGCTGGCCATAGAACAGGAACGGCTGACCTCCGCCGACACTGAGCGGCGGGGTCACTCCGTCGTCGTTGGCCGAAATCGCATCCGGTGCGGCGGTCAGGGGTTGCGCTGCCGCGCCGCTCATATTGATGGCCTGAAACGGGCAGGTATTGCCGAATACCGGCGTGTTGCTGGTGACCAAACGGTGGCCGAAACTGTCGTTCGGCAGCAGTACGCCGCTACCGGCGGCGGCACCGGGGGCGAATTGCGCCAGGCCGTTGTTCAGCCCGTTGCCGCCGGTATTGCTCAGAGTGACCGGAATTTGCCAGCGTTCGCCGGGCTCGAGCACGGCGTCGTTATCGCCACAGAGCTGCGTCGGCGCCCCGCCATTGGCGACGATGTTAGGCGCGCTGACCGCGATCGCGCGGGTGGCGGTGCTCGCACAGGGGCTGGCGTCGGTCACGCTCAGACTGACCGTGCCGCTGCTCGCGACCGGGTAACGCACTGGCAGGCTGACCGCGCCGGGCGCGGCCAGCACGCTCTGGCGGTCACTGACGCCGTCGCCATCGACATCCCAGCGCAGCGTGTACGGGGCGAGGCCGCCGCTGATCGTGGCGGTAAAGCGAATCTCGGCATCGACACTGGGGCTTGCCGTATCGCTGGAGAGCAACACGGTCGGCCCGACGCAACTGCCCTTGCCATCGATCGCGGTCGCGCCGCTGGCCAGCGGATCCAGCCAGTCGCGCACCCGGGTGCCCAGGCTGCCGCCGCCTTCCCAGGCGGTGCTGAGCCGGCCGAACCAGTCTGGGGCGTTGTTGCCGCAGGCTGCGCCGCCACCGGAAAGTACGCCGATCAGGCGTTTCTCCGGGCTCAGCAAGCCGGAGCCTGAGGATCCCTGTTCGGTAGTACCCAGATCCCAGTCGTTAACCCGCCAGTGATTGATGCCGGGCACGCCATCGATCGCGGCATTGTCCAGGACCAACGCATTAGTTTCGAAACTGATGCGCTTCTCGTCGCCCTGCGGGTGGTGGATCACCACGCCGCCCGCCTTGGGACCTTCGCTGCGGTCCCAACCATCCCAGAACGGATCGGCCGCGGCCGGGATCGGGCTGTTCAACTCGACCAGGGTGGTGTCGGACGTACCATGGGCGGCGCGCAGGATGGCGCCGCCGGTCTGCTCAATGGCATTGCCGGTGACCGGGAGCGGGGTGCCGCTGGCGCCGCTGTCGGGTGCGCGGCAACTCGGGTTCTCGTACTTCCAGTAGAACACCATGCTGTTCGCTTCCGCCGGCGTCGAAACGCAGTGGTTGGCGGTGATAAATAGGCGCTTGTTGTCGCCGACCGCGTTGTTGATCAATTGCCCGGTGCACAGGCCGCCGTCAACGGAATAGCGCGCCACCGCCCGAATCTGCTCGCGGTGATCGTCGCCGGCGGCGCAGGCCACATCGACGTTGCAACTGCCGGACTTGGCGTAGGGGCTATCGCCGCTGAAAATATCGCGATAAGCCTGGTTGACGCGGATCAGCGCCAGCCGCAACTGCGGTTCCTGCGCGGCCGGCAGCAGCACCTGCAACAGCGCGCGCTCGCCGGGCACGAAGGGTGTCCACAACTCGCCGCTGGCCGGCACGTCCGCCGCGCGGTACGGGCCGCGCACGAACTTGCCGCTGGCATCGGTGAAATACAGCGCAGCGCCCACCGGCAGGTGCAGATTGCGGATGCCGATATCGATCGACAGCGCGCCCGGTGCGACGATCGTGAGCCGCCACAGGCGCTGACCATCGCCGACGCTGGTCCACTGGCCGAATTGCGCCTGACCGTTGACGCCAGGGCTTAGCTTCACTTTGTGCCCGATCGCGTAGCGCAGGGGCCGGCCCTTGGGCGCCAGCGAATCCTCGAACAGCGCCTTGGCCGCGTCCAGACTGGGCAGCAGCAGGGCGGTACCGGCGCCGATCTGGGCCAGACCGTAGCGCAGATTGGGCGCGGTCCCGGCGGCGGACTCGGCCGCCTGGCCGCCGACCGCCTGGCCCAACAACACAAGGGCGGAAAACACGAGTGCAAAACGCGCGCGCATGGCAGAGACTCCGGGTGTTGGATCGTGGTCAAGAATACACCGCTGCCCGCACCACTCGGTGCGCCAGCACGCAGATTGGCGCCGCCGCCAGGGCTGGGACTGTCCCGCCGCGGCGACCGGCACGGCAGCGAGCGAGCCTGCATACCCTACAATTGTCGGCCATCCCCAACCCGTGACCCCACGCACCATGCCCGACATCAAGGACCTGGCCAGCCTGATCCGCGCCGGCCATCCGATCATCGTGATCGAATCGGCCGAGGAGCCGCGCATCGTCGAGGGCTTCCGCCACGTCATCGCCCAGGTTTGGCGGCCCTTGTTCCACTGGTCGCTGACGCTCGGCCTGCGGCGTCTGGACATGGACCTGGACGAGGCGCTGGCGCCGCCCGAGGCGACCGCCACCCTGGTCCACGCCCAGGAGTTCAAGCAACGCGCGATCTATCTGCTCTGCGACTTTGCCGGCTACCTGCGTTACCCACTGGCGGCGCGCATGCTGCGCGAGATCGCCGAGCGCCAGAACAGCGCCGCGCACAGCATGGTGCTGATCGGTCCCAGCATCGAATTGCCGCCGGAACTGGAAGCGCACGCGGTGCGCCTGCCGCTCAAGCTGCCCGATGAGGCGGCACTCGGCAAGTTGTTGCGCGACGAGGCGTTCCTGTACTCGCGTGAACACGGAGGTAAGCGCGTCGAAATCGACCAGGCCGCGTTCAAGCTGATCGTGCGCAACCTGCTCGGTCTCAAGCTCAATGATGCCCGCCGGATCGCCCGCCACTTGGTGTTTCGCGATGGCGTGATCGGCCACGGCGACCTGCCCGAAGCGGCCAAGCTCAAATTTGAGCTGTTGAATCGCGCCGGCCTGCTGCACTTCGAATACGACACCGCGGCGTTCGGCGATGTCGCCGGGCTCAGCCGGCTCAAGCGCTGGGTCGAACAGCGCCGGCGCATTTTCACCGGCGAGCAGCAAAGCGCCGGGCTCGACCCACCCAAGGGCGTGTTGCTGCTCGGCGTGCAGGGCTGCGGCAAATCGCTGGCCGCCAAGGCGGTTGCCGGCAGTTTCGGGGTGCCGCTGGTGCGGCTGGATTTCGGCGCGCTGTACAACAAGTTCCATGGCGAGACCGAAAAAAACCTGCGCGAATCGCTGGCCAATGCCGAGGCCCTGAGCCCCTGCGTGCTGTGGTGCGACGAAATCGAAAAGGGCATCGCCACGTCGGACTCGGACGACGGCGTATCGCGCCGCGTGCTCGGCTATTTCCTGACCTGGATGGCCGAACGCAAGCGTCCGGTGTTCCTGGTCGCCACCGCCAACGATGTCAGCCGGCTGCCGGCGGAGTTGCTGCGCAAGGGTCGCTTCGACGAAATTTTTTTCGTCGACCTGCCGAGCGAACCGATCCGCGACGCGCTGTTCCGGCTGCACATGGACAAGCGCAAGATCGACTGGCAGGGCTTCGCGCTGGACGCCCTGGTCGCCGCGTCGGAGGGATTCTCCGGCGCCGAGATCGAGCAGGCGATCGTCAGCGCACTGTACGCTGCGCACGCCGAACAGGGCACGCTGGACGAAGCCCTGCTGCTGCAGGAAATCCGCTCGACCCGGCCGCTGTCGGTGCTGATGGCCGAGCAGGTCGCCGGCCTGCGCGAATGGGCGCGCACGCGCACCGTACCCGCAGATTAACGAGCGCGGGTGACGCGCCGGATCACGAAACGATCATCGACCAGCTGGTGGTAATACAGCGAGCGCCCGTCGCTGGTCAGACTGGGTGCTTCGACAAAGCCGCTAATCGCTGCGACCGGCTGCGGTGGAGCAAACGCCGCGTCCTCACGCGGACGCAGGGCATGCATAATCATAGGCAGGCCACCACCTGCCACATCCCAGCGGGTGAAAAACAATTCCAGTCGGTCGTCGCTGATCGAAGGTGCGTACTCCAAGGCAGCGGTATTGATACTGGCCAGCCATTCGGCACTCTGCGGCGCCCGTACAAAGCGTTTTCCGACCCGCGTTGCGATCACGATATTGGCGCTGTGTGGGGCCGGCTGGCGGGTAAAATCGCCATCGACCAGGAACAGCAAATCGCCGTCGGCCGCGATTTCGGCGTCGAACATCACCTGGCCTGGCTTCCCCCGCGAGACATCGGCCAGCAGCGTGACGTCGGTGACAGTGCCCGCCGTGAATCGGCCGCGATACAGAGTCGCGTAGCTGCTGGTGTAGCTCCGCGTGGAGATAAAATAGAGATAGCCTTTGCGGTCCAGGCTCGGAACGCCTTCCAAGGCAAAGGTGTTGGCTCCGGTGATTTCTCCGCGGAAGACAAAAGTCAGATCGTCCACCCGTTCGGCAAACAGCAGGTTGGTGTTGACCGGGGCTTGATTGAGGTTGTTAAAAAGCAGCCAGCGCCCATCCCGGCTGAGATAAGGCTCCATCGCATGGTCTTGGTAGCCAAGGATCTGCACCTGCTCGCTGCCGGCAAACTCGGTGATTGATCGCGACTGCCCGGGGTCCTGGAAGTCTTCGGCGTTGGCCACTGACCAGCCCGGCAAAAAAGCCAGAGCTGCCGAAAAAAAACCGCAAGTCGCCGGCAATCCTCGGGATGTGCGGCATCGTGCTTCGGCGATCACAGCGACCTCCCGTCTCGGCAACAAGACAAAGTATAGCGGTCGGACTGGGCGGGTGGCTGAACGCCGCCCTGGCGAGGGCATGGCCAATGCCTTACCGCATATGGATCAGCTTGGAAAATGCCGCGTGTCGATCAAGTACAACGGACGCTGCTTGCTTTCTTCGTACAGGCGGCCGAGGTATTCGCCGATCATGCCGAGTGCCATCAACTGGATGCCGCCGAGGAACAACACCACCGTCATCAGGCTCGGGTAGCCGCGCACCGGCTCGCCGTAGACCAGGGTCTTGAAAACGATCCACAGACCGAAGCCAAACGAGGATAGCGCGGTCAGCAGACCAACGTAACCGGATACCCGCAACGGTATCGTCGAAAACGAAGTGATGCCCTCGAGCGCGAAGTTCCATAGCCGCCAATAGTTGAATTTGCTGACGCCAGCAGCGCGCGCGGCACGCTGGTAGAGCACCGCGGTCTGGCGGTAGCCGACCCAGCTGAACATGCCCTTCATAAACCGATGCCGCTCGCGCAACTGACGCAGCGCCAAAACCGCGCGCCGCGACAACAGGCGGAAGTCGCCGCTGTCGCGCGGCAACGGTGTGCGGCTTAGCCAGTTGATCAACCGATAAAACAAGGCCGCCGTGGTGCGTTTCAGCCAGCCTTCGCCGGCTCGCGCGCTGCGTTGACCATAAACCACGTCGAAGCCGAGCTCGAACTGCCGCCAGAATTCGACGATCAATTCCGGTGGGTCCTGCAGGTCAGCGTCGATCACCACCACGGCATCGGCCTCGGCGTGATCGAGGCCGGCGGTCAGCGCCGCTTCCTTGCCGAAGTTGCGCGCCAGCCTGAGCCAGCCGACCTCCGAATGCGCCTCCGCTGCAGCCTCGATCACACTCGCGCTGGCGTCGTCGCTGCCGTCATCGACGAAAAGAATGCGGCTCTGCACTGCCAGACCAGACAGCACCGCGAGCAGGCGCGGCAGCAACACCGGCAGGCTCTCAGCCTCGTTGTACACCGGCACGATCACACACAGACTGCGCCGCCCAGCACCGGCATTTTCCACGATCATGTTGGCTACGCTCCGAATGCCCGCAATTGCTGCGATGCAGCAGAAAATGACCTTAAGTTTTCGTTGCATAAAGCCGAACGCACTGCCTATGATAGCCACGCGCCTTCGACGCGCCCCCGATTTCTCGAACAGGAAGGAAGCAAGCATGCAGGCTCGACTCCTATTGGCTACGGCCCTGTCATCGGCCCTGCTCGCTGCTTGCAGCAGCAGCAGCAACAGTCCGCGCGCCGTGCCGACGGCGCCCGCACTCAACAACGATGGCTCTCCGATCACTGCGGTGATCACAGCCCGGTTCGACCCGGCCACCAGCGTCATTCCGGTACCGAATGATCTGCTGCTGCGCGGCACCGGCGATCTCACCCTCAACATCCCGGTGGCGGCTTCGGCTCCGGCCAGCGACCCGACCCGGGCGATCAACAATCTGGACGGTTGGAGCACGGTGTCGCCGTGGTCTTTCTCGGCTTCGGCCGGGGTGCGCGCCAACAGCCTGACCACCGGTCCGGGTGGCGCGATCCGCCTGTTCCAGGTCACCATCAGCCCGACCACGCGCGCGGTCACCGGCCTGGTCCGCGAACTGGCGGCCAATGAGTTCGTGGCATCTCTGGCGCCCAGCGATCCGAGCAACCGTACTGTCGCGATCCTGCCGCTGAAGCCGCTGCAGCAGTTGACTTCGTATCTGGCGGTGGTCACCGATGGCGTCAAGGACGCAGCCGGCAACGACATGACGCCGGACACGACCTACTTTCTGACCAAGCGCAGCACGCCGTTCATCACCCCGCTGTCTGCGCTGGCCAATCCGGCCACCTGCCCGACCGTTGCCACCACCACCGACCCGCTGCTGCCGGTCGCCAATGGTTGTGCCCTGGAGCCGCTGCGCCAGTTGCACCAGACCCATCTAGCGATCACCGCCGCCGCTGGCATCGCCCGCGATGATGTGGTGCTCACCTGGGTGGCCACCACCCAGAGCATCACCCCGGTGCTGATGGCGACCCGCGCGATCACCCAGCCTTCGACCGCCACCCTGGCGCCGTCCGGTCTGACCATCGCCGCCGCCGGTCTGCCGCCGATCGCCGATATCGTGGTCGGCATCCTGCCAGTCAAGTACTACCTGGAAGCGCCCTCGCCGACCAACCCGACCGCGGTGTTGACCACCTCGTGGAAAGCCGCGCCGGGCGCCTACAACCCACCGTTCAACACCCTCGGGCTGGATCCGACGTCGACCAATCTGACCTTCGCCAACCCGATCCCGGTCGCGCAATCGACCCAGAACGTACCGGTGCTGATGACCGTGCCGAACGCCGCCTCGGGCCAGACCAAGCCGGCCGCTGGCTGGCCGGTGGTGATCTTCCAGCACGGCATTACCCGCCAGCGCAGCGATGCACTGGCGATTTCGGCGACCATGGCCGCGCAGGGCTTCGTGGTGGTGGCGATCGACCAGCCGCTGCACGGCGAGAGCCCGAGCAGCCCGTTCTATGTCGAGAACACGCCGTTCGCGCCGATCAGCAACGAGCGCACCTTCGATCTCGACCTGACCAACAACACCACCGGCGCCCCCGGTCCGGACGGCGTGGTCGATGGCTCCGGCACCTTCTCGATCAATCTGACCAGCCTGCTCACCTCGCGCGACAACAATCGTCAGGCGGTCGCCGACTTGTTCA
>JBFXKH010000014.1:0-40040 GCA_050173995.1 Lysobacterales bacterium
CGATGGCGCCGGGGCCGCCCACCGAAGCCGGCCGGCTGATCTTGATCATGCGCGCAACTTGCCGCAACTGATCGGCCAGGCTGTTGTTGGCGGGAATAGTGGTGTTAATGGTGCCATTGGCAGCCATTTCGGCATTGACCACCGCAGCCATCTGCAGCGAGCGGTTGAAGATGTCCCTGTACTCCAGCGAGTACAACTCCGGATAGGCAAGATTGAACAACTGGTTGAGCGCGCCGCGGCGCTGCGGCTCGCCCTGCGTACTGGAGCCGGCGTTGTAGTTGTTGAGCAAGGGTGCCGGGGTGGTGGTGCTGGTCGACATCTGGAACGGAAACACCGGGGCGCCGCTCAGGGTTTCGCCGACCAGGAATCGCGTCTGCCCGGCAATCGAAATCGCAGAAGACAAACCGACCAGATTGTTCTGAGCGGTGACACCGGCGATCTGTCCACCAAATCCCTGGGTGATCTGCAGATTGTTGCCCGAGCCGATCTGCCACAGGCTGGTTTGATCGTTGTGCGAAAAAAGCTGCGGCGGCTTCTTGCGATTGTTGAAGGTCGCGCGGGTAATCGGGTCGGACACCGTCCCGACATTGGCGATGAAGCTCAGTCGGTTGCTGTTGTAGAGCGCGGCCAACTCGGGTGCGAATGGATTGACGCCCAAATTGCCGCTGGTGTTGTTCAGCGCCAACGCGGGCGGCAGGGCGCCGCTGGTGGTCACCCGGGGAACCGCCAGACCGCCGGTATTGGTGCCGCTGTACAGGCCGTTGCGTGCGGCAACATATTCGGCATGGCTGAATTGGCCGCTGGCATTGGTCCCGGTCGGGATCAACAGGTTCCAGGAGTCATTGCCGCCACCGAGATAGACGCAGACCAGCGCCTTGTAGCCAGTTCCGGTTCCGGATTGCGCCAGCGCTTCACCCATCAGATTGAGCTTGGGCAGAAAAGAACTGGCGGCACCGGCGGCGACCATGCAGGCACCGCCGCGAACGAAGTCACGCCTGGAATACTTGGGATGGTTCATGTCTTGCTCCTCAGCGCTGATGCGCGTATTCAGGCGAAATGGCAATCAGGTGCACGAGGTACAAAGCCTTGCGTCGTCGCGCATCACGCCCAGCGGTCGCGCCGGTTTGACCCAGGTTGCCGACCAGTCCGCAGCCCAGCAGGTTGTGCAGCACGCTCTTCATCCCGGAGTTGAGTGGGTCGTTGCAGAGATTGGGATTACCAATGGCACCAGTCATCATCCCGCCCATCATGCGCAGGTTCAGTTCCTCGATCAGGTCGCGGTCATGACTGCCGTTGCAGCCGTTGACCACGTCCAGCGCGCAGGCCATGCCCGGCAGCGTGTCGAGCACGCTGGGATTGAGGAAGGCACGGTCGGTCGGTGGCGTAGTCAGGTTGTTGTTGCAGTTGTCGCTGCCGTAGTTCTCGCAGATCGCGCGCATCATTTCGTTGGCGGTCAGCATTGTCGAGTTTTCGTTGATGATCTGGAACTCCGGCGCAAACAGCCCGGCATCCGCGATCACGCCCGGCGGCTGGAAGTCCGGCTCATAGAAGTTGAACACCGATGGCGCACCCAGCGGCCGCTGGAAGAACACATTCTGCGGTGAACCGGTGCCCCAGCAGGCGATGGCACCGTTACCGCTGCTGCTGCCGCCAGAATCACGGCAGGTGTTGCCGCCCGACTGATAACCAAAATTGCGCCACACCGCGATCATGCGCAGGAAAGGTTCGCGTGGCTTGCCGAACTGCCCTGAAAATGGTCGGCGCGATTCTTCATCAAGCAGCACCGCCATGATCGTGGCCTTGAGATCGCCGCGCACGCCGCTGCCATTGTTCTCGAACACCGCCGCCACTCGATCGACGAATTCTGGACTGGGATTGCTGTTCACGAAGCGCTGGATCAACTGGCGCGCGACCATCGGCGGCGTGTTCGGATGGAAGAACAACAGATCCACCGCCGATCGCACATTGTCCTCACAGTAATTGATGCACTGATTTCGCTCGCTGGCGGTCAGTACCGGGTTGGAGCCACCAGATTCGTTGCTGTTGCAGTTGACCACCGTTTCCTTGGATACGCCCGCCTGGAACTCGGCCTGTGTTTCCAGCAAGGTCCCGCTGAGCACCAGACTCTTGTCTTTGTCTGGCGCTCCGGCCGGGATGAGTACACCGCCCTGAATAATGGTGTTGACCGGATTGGCGCCGCCCTGGCCAGGCAGTTGGAACCGGTCGACATCGCGGCCGTTGTCGTTGAAGTGCGGGTAGCACACCATCGGCCGATACCAGTCGCCGTGGCGCAGACTGCTGGTGTTGCCATTGGGCAGACTTGCGCGGGGCGGATCCTGGAAGAACAAATTGCTGCGGTTGGTGAAGCGGCATTGCGCGCCAGCACACGGCGGCGTAGCCGGTGGCGCGGAATTGCGTGTGCCGGAGCAGTTCTGTTGCACGGTGATGCCCTGAACCACCTCGGTGGGATTGCAGGCAAACGCAAGACCGGTGAAAGCGCGCGACAGCGTGCGAATCATCTCCTGATCGTAGGTGTTCTGCCCCTGTATGCCCGGGGTTCCAGGCTCCAGATCAATCAAGGAGAAATCGCGATTGCGTCCTTCCAGACCGATCGAAAACAGTTGCATGACCTCACGTGCGTAGTTCTCATCCGGCTCATTGCCGCTATTGGCCGCCACGTAGTTGGTGATGGTGTAGGTGGTCGGCGTACCGGCCTGGGTGGTGAAAGTCGGGTCGAGCTCGTAGCGACGATTTCTCAGGTGCGTCAGGTAGCGGCCCATCATCGGACTGAACGAGGCCTCGCGCAGCAGATCGCGATAGTTGCCAAAAGCGTTGCGGACCAGAATGTCGTTCCATTCCGCCATCTGCAGAGGTTGACCGGAAAGATTGTCGTTCTGGTCCGAGACCACGATGATCTGCCCAAGCGCATACGCCATCTTCTGGCGAAGCTGGTCGTTGGCGGTGACGGCGGTGTCGTACCAGCGGTGCAGACGATCGGTCTGGTCGATGGTGCGGTTTGCGTCGTGGCGGACCCGGGCGACTTGCTCCAGGAACGGGCGAGCCAAGGTCTGCGGCACTACAAATTGCTGCTCGATCCACTGCTGGAAGCCCAGGGCACGCACCGTGGATAGGCCGCTGCGGTTGGCGCCAAACGTCGCCTGGTTCATGAACCTTGCGGCCTCGGCATCGCTCTCCGCTCGCCAGAAAGCGTTCTCGAACTGGTCATTCATGATGCAGTCGCCGCTGCACTGCGCCGAGACGCCGATCGGCAACAACAAGGCCGTCATCGCTGTCAGCGCCGTGAGCACACGCAATTGAGCTAAAAACATGACTATCCCCTGAGAGCGATTGCTTGAGACGTGCAGCCTACGCTGCACCCCGGTGTCGCAAAGAGACGGCCGTCACAGCCCGGCGCGCTCGAAGCAAGGTCAACAAAGCCTAACAAAGCCCATGGCCAAGGACGAAGCGGAGGACGAAGCGGAGGGGACAATCCCAGGAAGGTCGGACCCCGTAAGCTCAGCAAGCCCAGCAAGCTCAGGATATCCACAAGTCCGAAATCTTTCTTGGCACGGTCGGCAGTCTGCCTTGGTGCAGCCCTCAAAAAATTGCGTGCCCGGTGTTGCCTTCGCTTGCTGCCTCAATGCACTATTTGACAGGAGCAAAACGAGAAAATTCTCGAATGCCAAATCGTCCAGACCAGGGGCGCTATTGACGTTTCGCTTTGCACTCCAACATAATTACCCATTGCAGAGCGGCATAGAAAACACTCTCCAAAATAACACGACTTCCCAACCCGCGAACACTATCCGTACCCAGCCCGAAAGCGCGCTCTGCAAACCACCCCACCGATACGCCAAGAGGCTTTTTAGATGAAGATCGTTGTCTGTGGCCGCCTACCCGATTGCGATGTCGTTCTGGACCACCCCTCCATTTCACGCAAGCACGCACAGATAACGCTCGACAACCACTTTCTAAAAATTACCGATCTGGGCAGCCGAAACGGAACCTTTGTCAACCACCAGCGCATCAACGGCGAGGTCATGCTGAAGCTCGGTGACAGCTTGAAGCTGGGTGAGGTCAATGTCGAACTTGCACCCTTTTTTGCCGAACTCATCCAGGCCGCCAAAGTAGCGCAGTCCGCCAGCGATCCCACTCACGCGTTCCCGTCCCTGCGCTCGGAACCCGAACCAGCAATGGCAGAGGCAGGTTCGACCGCCCCGACGGCATTGTTCCCGCCTTCCGATCGCTCACGCGCTGGCGAACAAATAATTCGGGTCGGCCGCTCAGATGATAATGATGTCGTGCTGGCGTTCCCAATCATTTCCAGATACCACTGCGAATTTCGTCGTGATAACCATGGAAAGTGGTTTATCCGCGATGCTGGATCAAACTCTGGTTCTTACGTCGACAACCCAGACAATAGAATTTCCAGCGAAGTTCCAGTCGAGCTAACAACGCCTATTTACCTAGCAACCTTCAGCATAACCCTTGAGCAAGTCCAGCGGATGGCTCTGGAAAAACAGCGATCGGCGCAGCGCCAGGCGCCCGATTCAACCGCGCGGAAGATAACTATCGGCCGCACCGAGGAAAATGTCTATCGAATCGACAACCCGCAGGTTTCTCGCAAGCACGCTGTCATTCACCGTGATGATACTGGCTGGTGGATTCGCGATCTGAATACCGCTAACGGGACGTTTCTCAATAGTGAGAGGATCGGCTCCACACCAGTTCGTTTGACCGATCAGGCCGCGCTGTTTATCGGGCCGGTCCAGGTATTCTTCAACCAACAGACGGGCGCCATTCACGAAAGGCGCAGAGGCGACATCCGCCTCGATGTCATTGGCGTAACGCGCCGTGTCAAAGATTTCGCCAGCCCGACAATGAAGACCATTGTGGATAACGTTTCGGTTTCCATCTACCCAGGTGAAATGGTTGGCATGATGGGGCCGTCTGGTGCGGGCAAGACCGAGCTCATGAAACTCATGAGCGGTAACAACATCCCGGATGGCGGCAGCGTGCTGATCAATGGACTGGGTCTGCAAAAGCACTTCGAGTCCTTCCGCCAGCGGATAGGCTATGTTCCCCAGGATGAAATCATGCATCCCGAGCTTACCGTGGAAGAGGCACTCACCTTCTCGGCACGCCTCCGCTTGCCTTCCGACCTTAGCATCAGTGAGATTCGGCGCGAAGTTGACCGCGTCCTGGAGATTCTCGGCCTGAAGGAGCACGGAAACAAAATAATAGGTTCGCCGGATACGTCAAAGATTCTCTCGGGCGGACAGCGAAAGCGCGTAAACATAGGCATGGAGCTGGTCGCGAATCCGGAATTGCTTTTTCTTGACGAGCCGACATCGGGCCTTTCCATCCGAGATTCGGAGGTCGTCCTCCAACATCTGCGAAAGATTGCGGATGCGGGCACGACAGTGGTCCTTGTTCTTCATTCACCGCCAGCATTTCTTTATAAGCTGATGGACAATGTAGTCTGGATGGCGCCGGGCGGAAAGCTCGCCTTCTATGGCCCAACCGATCCCGTTTCCTACGATTATTTCAAGGTTGACGAACGAGCACCAAGCTCGATCGAGAATGCCCTGGCTGGCAAGGATCCAGAGCAACTCAAGGCAGCATATCTGTCCAGTGCTTCTGCCCAAAAATATGTAACAGATCGCCAGCAAGAAGTGCAGACGCCAACTTTCTCCGCCTCAAAGCCGGCGCGGCCACGCTTTGATGTCAGAAAATTCCGAATCTATACCGAGCGTTACCTGAAAACACGGCTGCGAGATCGCCTGAATACTGCTCTGATGCTGGGCCTGGCTCCGATAATAACGATAATCATAATGTTGTCATTCTGGTCTGGCATAGACAGCGCCCAGGAATTTACCGCGCCGCTTTTCTATCTTGCAGTTGCTTCGCTGTGGTTAGGCTGCTCCGGAGCGGCACGTGAGATTGTTGCCGAGAAGACAATCTACCAGCGCGAACGTATGGTGAACCTACGCTTGCTTCCTTATTTGGCATCCAAGCTCACCGTACTTGGCGGCTTCGCTGTCATACAGTCGGTTGTTCTGTTAATAGGTCCATTGGTGGCAGGAAGGCTCAGTCCGCTGGCAGTGCCTGCGCACTTCGGGCTGCTCACCGTTACCAATCTGGTCGGTATTTCTGCTGGGTTACTGATCTCATCCCTGTCACGAACTCAGGCATTTGCAGTGAGTTTCGTGCCCCTTTTTCTCATCCCGAACGTTATTTTCGCCGGTCTTGCGCCATCGCACAAAGATCTGCCAGCACCGGCTGCGATCATATCGGAAGCATTTCCGTCGCGCTACGCTTTCGGTGCCATGCTCGCCGCGGAAAAATATTGGGACAAAACCGAGCAGGCGGCAAATGCACAACTACTCTTGGGCAAGCGGCAATTCTATGACGAGCACAATTCGGACGGTGAAATAGTGTATGAACTGCCTAGCGTGTTGGATATTCAACGTAACAATGCTTCGAGCATGCAAGTCAGGGCCAGGTTGCCCGAGCTGCTTGGCTTCAGTATGGAGCAGAAGCTTGGTGTGGCGGGGTGGCTGGTCGACATAGGCGTGTTGATCGGTTTCTTTGGTTTATTTATTGGAGCTACCTCTGCGGTTTTGAAGGCGAAAGATCAAGTCTGAACTCTTCAATCCCGAAAGTGAGCAGCCCCAACCGCTCCGAGCCGCTGCGGGCCGAACGTCTTCAAAAGGTTCACAAAGATTCAAATCTCGCAGGGGCGCAATTAAACCTTGGTGACGGACCAGGAAACCCAACAAAATGTGAGGACACCCACCAGCCCGGAATCTCCTGGTCCTCCGTTGGCCATCTGTCCCGGCTTGATGTCTGCCTGAAAAGTCCGTGTCCGGTGGTGTGGTGCGTGCCTATCGACGGCGGGGCCCGGGGCGCGCCCATTGCACATAGTTACTTCAGATCGTCGGAATGGTGCCACCGTCGATGACATGCTCGCTGCCGGTGATCGCCGAGGCGCGATCAGAGGCCAAGAACGCCACCAGCTCGGCGACCTCGGCCGGCCAGGCTGGGCGGCCCAGCGGGATGCCGCCGAGTGACTGCATCAATTGTGCGCGTGCCGTCTGTCGGTCGGTGCCAGCATTCGCCGCCAGTCCGTCAATCAGGGCAGTGGCGGCCGTCGTTTCTGTGAAGCCCGGCGCCACGCTGACGACCCGGATGCCTTGCGGCCCAACTTCATTCGAGAGCCCCTTGCTGTAGGTGGTAAGCGCCGCCTTCGCGGCGGCATAGGCGAGGGTCGCCTCAAACAGTGGGAGGCGCCGCTGGATCGAGGAGATGTGGATGATAACGCCAGCCCCCTGCGCCACCATCAGCGGCAGAAGCCCCCGGTCAAGCCGCACGGCAGCCAGCAGGTTGCTGTTCAACGCCTGCTGCCACTCGTCGTCATTGAGCGCGGCGAAGCCGCCGCCCGGTGCCGAAGATCCGCCGACATTGTGGACCAAAACATCGACGCCGCCGAGACGCTCCCGCACCGCACGGACAACCTGCTCCGCCCCCTCGGCCGTGCTTAGGTCGGCGGCCACGAACAGATCGGGCTGCGGCAGGATCTGGGGGGTGGATCGCGCGGTGGTGACCACTGTGGCTCCCGCCAATCTGAGGCGGTGGACGATGGCTTCGCCAATGCCTTTGGTGCCACCCGTCACGAGCACACGCTTGCCGGTGAATTCTTTGTCGGAGAATCTATTCATTTATGTTGTGTCTCAAGTGAGATTTCCGGGGTCTTCCGCTTTGATTTGTTCCGAGAAAGTGGGTGTCCCGTGTCGCCCCGCCGACACGGTGCGCGGGCAAGATGGTCTTGAGCTTGGGGTAGCGGCGCACACGCCGCAGCTCATCGAGCTGCGCAGCCGAGGTCACCAGTTCAAAACGCGTGGCGCGCCAGGCACGGTAAATTGCATCCGGTGGGCCGATCGGCGAGATCAGCGCGCCGAGCAGCACATTGGTGTCCAGGATGACCCGCATCAGTGCTCACGTGCCCATTGCACCGCTTCATCGATAAGGCCGGTCATTTCCAATTCGCTCATCCCGGCAGCGGCGACCTTGGCCTGGTTAACGGCCCGCTCCAGCAGATAGGCGCGTACCGCTTCCTCGATGAAGCGAGACAGACCGCCCTTGCGACTGCCGCCCTGCGCGGCGATGAACATGCGCACGGACTGATCCACCTCCGGCGACACGACGACGTTCCAGCGAACGCTGCTCATGGCATCTCCGCATTCGTGTTTAGGCGCATAGGTGTTTGTACGTCATGATGATAGCCCTGGCAACGTCGCGCGTGTCGGCGCGTCATAGCGGCCATGCACGCGCACCCGTTCGCTTGCTCGGCCCAGTGGCCCAGGGTGGAACATGGCCCGCCGCCGCCATGGCGTGAATCCCGGCCCCGGAGGAAACCTCCCAACCCGCTACTGCCAGCGTGGTCGAGCGGTCTTGGCGGCAGGAGCTCCGTACGGAAGTGCAGGACGCGCACAATTCCGAAATCTCCTGGTCCTTCGTCAGCCATCTGTCCTGGTTCGGTCGCTGACGGGAAAGTGGGTGTCACGTAGCGTATGCCTAGTCACAGAAGATGTCCGGATCCTCAAGTAACGTCGTAACCAATGGAACGTACTCGAACGCCAAAAAGCTGAGTGCCAGAGCGAGCGGCAGCGCATAAAACACAAAGATTCTGAAAACTGGAACGAGTCTTGCCGCCAGATGCTGCTCCAGCAATGCTGCAAAGCTCATGACGCTCGCGGATATGCCGACAATGAGCAGGCCAAAGAAGAAGGTTATAGGCGCTGGTAGTTCAATGTATGCGACGCAGGATTCCGCCTTCGACAGTATCCAGCCTGCCGCGTAGGTGAGGAGAGTGGCTGTGAGAGATACAAGGAGAGCAAGGCGACTAAACCTGAGGACGCGTCGGCCCCACCAATCTTCGCTCGCAGTGATAACGTGATGGGCCATGCGTGCCTAACGCCTGAGCGAGGCCGCCGCGTTAGCGGTCGGCCTGAACGAAAAGTTGGACGGAGTGTGCCTATTTCTCAGTGACACGAACATATGCTCCCCTGTCAAAATGACAACCATCTGCCTCGAACGGAAAACCAGGATCCTTTCGTCTCCTCTTGACTACTACGCTTTGGCATTCACCGAGAAATTCGTTAGGACCGCTTCTAGCGTCATCGATGGAAAATGAATAGTCATAGCTATAGCTCGCGACGATCGGTAGTGATTCAGCCGAAAGTATGGCGAAAGCGCAGAAGCCTGAATCAGGAGTGGCTGCCATATACCCCAAGACGACCTTACGTTTGTTCGCCAGCCCCTGAGCAATGCATTTATCTAGCGTCTTCAATTGCCCATTTGAAGCGTCGTAGTGATTCGCGCCGCAATCTTGATAGTGGTCACCTGCCATCTTCTGCGCCCATTCTTCAGCCGGGCAGATGGGCCCAAAAACTCCGCGCGTCGTTGTCGCACAGGAGCAAACGAAGAATACAGCAAGCAATGCTAGAAGTATCGCTCTGCTCATGCTTGCCCAACACCTGCTCGGTGACGAATCGCCATGTCCTCCCGCAGCCTATCACAGCGCTGGGATCGAGGACCGCATCGTTGAGTTCGTTTATCGCAAGGTCTTCCGGTTGCGGCTGCAAGGTGGCTAGCACCAAGGCGCGCTGCATGTTGTTGACCATGGTGCCGACACGGTGCGCTGGCAAGTGGGTCTTGAGCTTGGGAAAGACCAGGGGCGAAAGACCAGGAAACAAAGTCCAGGACACCCAAACAAAGTCCAGGACACCCACAATTCCGAAATCTCCTGGTCCTTCGTCAGCCATCTGTCCTGGTTCGGTCGCTGACGGAAAAGTGGGTGTCCCGTGTTGTGCCCGCTGTGTTGTGCCGCCGTGTTTGTGCCCGCTATCCGACCGCTGACGCGGGAAAACCGGCCCGCAGGACTTCGCGCCGCGACCACACCGGCCATAGCGCCTGCGTGAGCACCTGCAGCGGCTCACCCAGCCGTCGCAACCCAAATCGTCACGCATTTGTTTCCAGAGGGCGCCGCGCGCGCGCCCGACCGGACTCGTCCAACAAACGGTTCAGATCGTGGCTGCGCACGATCTAACCTTATCCGCTAGGCCGCAGACGCGTCTCGGAAAGCGCGCAATACTGAATTTATTCGGGTCTGATAACCGGGGCCCATCGCCTTGAACCACTCGATTACGTCTTGATCGATTCGCAGCGAGATCAGTTCCTTTGATGATACAGGCTTCAAGCCTCTACGAACGATGCCTCGGATGACATGAGCAGGGTCGAACTCCGGGTGCTCGTCGGTGGCTTGCCCCTTCTTGGAGGACGTGAGACGACTCCAGTCAGTCTTGGACTTCGTTGACGAAGCGACTCGCTTCGCGGCCGGTTGCTTTGCGGAAGGAGATGATGCGGATTTCATCGTCAGATTCTGTATGGGCAATGGAGACAGGCACACCAGCCAGGAGCCCCAAAGTTAAAAAGCGTCGTTCTCCGTAGGCGAAGCGATCATCTTCGTAGGTAAAGGTCAAGCCTTCGAAAACGCGAGGAGCGTCTATGAAGTCGAGGCCATGTTCCTTGAGATTGATGGTGCGCTTGCGCTCGGACCAGATGAAACGTATGCACGACTGTAGCTACAGGGCGGATCGATGGCAAGGACACAACGTACGCCCGGACGACATCGACAAGGCGGTGTGACCATGGACATCGAGAAGATCGCAAAAGCCATCGAAGCGGACGCTGGCCAGCCGCTGCCCGAACTGCGCGGTGCGTTGGGCGAAGCGCAGGGACGGCAGGGGCGCATCACCACGGCTGAGCAGATCATGGTGCGAGCAGCGCGGGCCCGGCTGGGGCTGTCCCAGGCGGAGTTCGGCACGCGCATCGGCACGCCGGTGGCGACCCTGCGCGACTGGGAGCAAGGACGTTTCGCGCTGCCCGGCGCGGTGCGGTGCCTGCTGCGATTGCTAATCGCGCACTCCGAGCTGTCCAGCGAACTGGAAGCGGCCTGATCCGTTCAAGGTTTGCGGTAGATGCGGCCTGCTGCGGCATAGGAGAAGCCCCGGGGAAACCCAGGAGCGAAGCCCAGGACGCCCACCATTCCGAAATCTTCTGGACTTACGTTAGCCATCAGTCCTGGCCCGGTCGCTTCCGGAAAAGTGGGTGTCCCGTGTTGTCCCTCCCGTGTTGTCTCCGTGTTGTCTCCCGTGTTGTACAGGTTAACGCTTCAAGTGGGACTTCCGAGGTCTTCCGGCTTCGGTCTGTTCCGAGAAAGTGGGTGTCCCGGGTTGTGCCTTCCCGGGTTGTGCCTTCCCGGGTTGTGCCGGGTTGTGCTGTCCCGGGTTGTGCTTGCCGGATTATGCTTCGGGTTGTGCTCTGGTTGTGCTCACGATCTAACCTTATTCATTAGATCGAGGTGCATTGAATAGCCCGTGTCTGCCAAGGAGCTGAATTGGACTACTGACATTCTGGTGGAAGACTGCATTTTACGTCCAGCAGGCGCTTTCTGGCCTTGGCAAGTTGATCCTGCGAGAAGAGCTCGCTCCAAGGCGCCTGAAGGACAAGATACTCGACGCTCAACTTCAGGTTTTCTTTCCCTCGAAAGAATAACTCGGTAAACCCGTCGGAAGGGTTGGAAGTTGAGAGTAACTGATCCGCAGCTGCCTTCCCGCCTTGCGACTGCACCATTTGTAGAAAACGCGTTGCCCGATATGGCGGTTTGAGCCGGGCAGCCAATTCATAGATTTGCAGCATTGCGGCGTGGAACTGCTCTTCGAGATTCGACGACATCTTCCCCTCCATCCAACGGTGGATCTCAGTCGCGCCGCGAAGCGGCGTCGGCTGCAGCGACTAGTTAGGCGCGCTACTCGCGGGGACGTAAGCCAACTGCGAGAAAAATGGTACCCATGATTGAGAATGTTTCGCCCAACGTGAGCCGATGGATATTCGCAACCCTACTACCTTGAATTGCGACGTAGTCACCGCCTATTTCCTCTGATGGATTGACGAGTAAAAAGTAAAAGCCGACTCCGAGGCAAAAAAGTCCAAGTGTCAAGCAGGCAGATAGGCTTCCTCGATATTCTGATCTCGGACTCGTCTGGCCGGATTCACCTTGTGGCTTCGTAGTAGACATGCTCGCCGAAGCTTGGGCAGCAGCGACTTGGCTTGGTATTTGACTGAGCACGTCCTTGCCCAGCGGTTCGCCACACTCTGAGCACCAAGCATACGGATGGGCGTCGCCTATCGACGCGTTGCATTTCGGGCAGTTCGTGACGTGTGAACCATACGGCTTTCCCATGCTCAATCCTCCGGTGTAAGCGCCCAACATCCATTCGGGGACGAATCGCTATGCATTTTCGCAGCCTATCACAGCGCAGGCATCGTTGATTGCAGCAAAAATCCTATACAAATCATTGTGGAATTCCGATGTTGCAGTCCATCCTTGCAGCCTATCCTTGCAATGGCTATCAGCAGGGAGCAGGCGCTTGAAGCCATCGTACCGCAGCACCGTCACAGGTAGCGTAGTCGCCTCGGATTCGGCTGGCAAATACGCGGGCTCTTGTGGTGCAGGCCAGCACCTGCGGGCCAGAGCACCCACGCTTTCGAAAATTCCCAGAGAATTCGGCGCTGAACGCTCAGCAGCGGAGATCAGGATGATACCTCGCCCCCTCGGCCGATGGCTGACCAAGGCCAAAGGCTGTGGTGATCGGTGGCATGCAGACTTGCCGGCGTTGGCTACGCCCAGCTGCGGGCCTATGGAGTGCGGCGCTACGCGCCGCATTGGATGCTCTGCCGGCAGCGGCAGACAGCACAAGCATCCAAAGCGGCGCCGAGCGCCGCACTCCAAAAAGAGCCTCGCTAAGGTTCATACCCGGCCAAGGTGTTCGTGGACGTTGGCGAATACTTCGCGCATCGGTCGCGAGGGTGTGCGATCGAGCAGGCTGGTCAGTACGATGGCGAGGGTGGCGAGCGCTACGCCCGGGACCATTTCGTACAGGCCGGTGCCGAGTTGCTTCCAGCCGATCACGGTGAGCGCGCCGACCAGCATGCCGGCCAGGGCGCCGTTGCGGGTCATGCGCGGCCAGTACAGGGACAGCACCACCACCGGCCCGAATGCTGCGCCGAAGCCGGCCCAGGCATAGCTGACCAGGCCCAGTACGCGGCTCTCGGGATGGCTCGCCAGCGCGATCGCCAGCACCGACACCAGCAGCACAGTGATGCGGCCCACCCAAACCAGTTCGCCCTGGCCGGCGGCCTTGCGCAGCATGCCCTTGTAGAAGTCCTCGGTGAGCGCGCTGGAGCAGACCAGCAACTGGCAGCTCAGGGTGCTCATGATGGCGGCCAGGATCGCCGACAGCAGCACACCGGCCAGCCACGGATTGAACAGCGCCTGCGCCAGCACGATGAATACGCGTTCGGGATTCTGCCGCACGCTGCCGGCGAGTTCGGGCTGCGCCTGGAACCAGGCGATGCCGAACCAGCCGACCGCCATCGCGCCGAGCAGGCACAGCACCATCCAGCTCATGCCGATGCGCCGCGCCGCCGGCAGGCTGGACGCCGAATCGGCGGCCATGAAGCGCGCCAGGATATGCGGTTGCCCGACATAGCCCAGGCCCCAGGCCAGCAAGGACACGATGCCGATCGCGCTGGTGCCCTGGAACGGATCGAGCAGCGCCGGATCGGCCGCGGCGATCAGCGTGGTGGCGCTGTCGAAACCACCGCTTGCCACCACCACCATGATCGGGGTGAGGATCAGGGCGAAGAGCATCAAGGTGGCCTGCACGGTGTCGGTCCAGCTCACCGCCAGGAAGCCGCCGACCACGGTGTACAAGATCGTCGCCGCCGCGCCGACCCACAACGCGGTGGCATAGGGCACCGCGAACACGCTCTCGAACAGACGCGCGCCGGCGACGATGCCGGAGGCGGCATAGATCGCGAAGAACACCAGGATCACCAGTGCCGACAGCACCCGCAGCACCCGACTGCGGTCTTCGAAACGATGGGTGAAGTAATCCGGCAAGGTCAGCGCGTTGTGGCAGTGTTCGGTATAGATGCGCAGTGGCGCCGCCACGTAACGCCAGTTCGCCCAGGCCCCCGGCACCAAGCCGATCGCGATCCACGCCTCCGACAGCCCGCCTGCGTACAGTGCGCCGGGCAGGCCAAGCAACAGCCAGCCGCTCATATCCGAGGCCCCAGCCGACATCGCGGTGACGTAGCTACCGAGCCGGCGGCCGCCGAGGATGTAGTCGTCGAGGCTCTGGGTATGCCGCCAGGCCGCAAAGCCAATACCCACCATCAGCACGATGTAGATGGAAAACGTGACGGCGAGCGGCGACGGTGTGGGCATGGCAGGCCAGCGCGGAGGGGAGACCGCGCAAGCTTAGCTGAGCCCGCCGCCGATGCTGCGGCGGTGGCGCAGGCACAAGGCACCGACACCCGACCTCATCCCAATCGCAGCCGCGCCGGGTAGGGGGCGATTTCAGGTGGGCGCTTGGCTTGCAATTGCTTCTGCAGGTTCAGCCACCAGCCGACCTCGAAGATTTCGCCATGCGCCTCCAGCAGGGCCGCCATTTGTTCCGGGTCGAGGCCGAGGAAGCGCGGGAACTGTTCGGGAAAGACGTCGTTGTCGCCGACATAGAACCAGGCGCCGCTGTGCATTTCTTCCTGATCGTCCGAGGGTGTCGGCAGACGCCGGAAGCGGCATTCGCTGACCAGGCACAGTTCGTCGTAGTCGTAAAAGATCGCGCGGCCGTGCCGGCTTACGCCGAAGTTTTTCAGCAACAGGTCGCCGGGAAAGATATTGCTCATCGCCAGGTCCTTGATCGCCAGCGCGTAGTCGAGCACGGCGCGCAGGGCGTCGGCGGGGGCAGCTTCCTTGATGTACAGATTGAGCGGGCGCAGGGTGCGTTCCAGGTAGCAGTGGGTGAGCACGATGTCGTCGCCATCGGCGAACACGCTTTCCTGGCAGCCGTCGAGCAATTCCGCGAGCAGGCCGGGTTCGAACTGGCGACGCGGAAAGCGCAGGTGGCGGAACTCCTGGGCGTCGATCAGACGGCCGGCGCGATCGTGTTTGAACACCAGTTGGTATTTGGCGATCACGTCCTGGCGGGCGACCGTCTTGACCGGGGCGAAGCGGTCGCGGATCAGCTTGAATACCAGCGGATAACTGGGCAGATGAAACACCGCCATGACCAGTCCGCGCTCGCCCGGAGTGTGTACGAATTGCTCGGTCGGTTGGCCGTGAGCGGCGAGGGCTTGCTGGCGTTCGAGGTGGCGATAGAACAGACGGTAGCGCTCGGTCTTGGCCTGCTTGAGTCGGCCGAGCAGGGCGAACCATTCGTCCACGGTCTTTTTCGGCAGCAGGGTTTTCAAAAACACCACGGCGTCGCCGATGGTTTCGAAATCAGCGAGAAAATACGAACGACTGAAGCCGAACAACTGTGCGACATCCAGGCGGTCGGTAATCAGCGCGTCGATCACCACGCCGGACTCGCGGTTGGCCAGTGCGATCACCAGCGGCGAGAACTCGCGATCGCCGAATACTCGCCCGACCAGATAGGCGCGGCGTTCGCGATAGAAACGGGTTTGCAGCAATTCCACCGCGCGCACCGGGCGATCGCCCCAGTGCGCCAGCGCCGCGGTCAAAGCTTTGGCGGCAGCCTCGGCCGAGGCCGCGGCATCGGCGTAACCAACCGCGAACGGTGTGTCGGCCAGTATCCGCCGAAACAGTTGCGGTAGATCGTCGCCGACCGAATAGGCGAGCCGGGCGACCGGGTGTTTGATTTGGTCGGTCGGCTCCAGATCCAGGGCCACGAATTCGATCGCCGGATCCACGCCGCGGGTCTTGAAAAAACGCCGGGTCAGGGTGTTGAAAAAGGTTTTGTACAGTTCCTGGTCGAGCAGGCTGGCGATACTGGCGGCGTAGGCCGGCTTGATCGCCTCCCAGATGTCGCGCCGCTCGGCGTGTTCGCCCAGGGTGTCCAGCAGCCGTTGGCTGGTGACGCGCACGCACTCGTCGTAGATCTCGATGCGCTCGACCAGATCGGCCTGCTGCCCGGACCATTCGCGCTGCTCGAAGCGCGATTGTGCGCGCCGGGTGATATCGCGAAAGCGCCGGTGGTAGTCGACAAATCCGGCCAGGATCAGGGCCGCCCCCTGGCGCGCCTGCCAGGGCAGTTGGGGGGCTTGGGAATTGGATGGCGTCATGCGCCGAGACTAGCGCCAAATACTGGAGCAGGGATGTGGGTCAGAGGACAGCCGGCCAAGGACAAAGTGCCGTCGCCCCGGCGAACGCCGGGGCCCAGTGGCGACGGTGACGGCAGCCTGGGGCACTGGGTCCCGGCGTTCGCCGGGACGACGGCGTTCCCCGTTCCCCGTTCCCCGTTCCCCGTTCCCCAATCCCCCATTCACGCACTCCCCCGGCAAGCAGCCTACAATAGCCACATGCAAACGCCGCGCAGAGTCGAAAACCAGCTCACCGATCGTGGCTATGTGCCGGTCTATACGACCGCCGTGGTCGAGCAGCCGTGGGCGGAGTACAGCGAACAGGACCACGAGACGTGGCGCATTCTGTTCGAGCGCCAGCGCGCGATCCTGCCCGGCCGCGCAGCCGCCGAGTTTCTGGACAATCAGAATCTGCTTGGCTTCAGCGCCGAACGTATCCCGCGCTTCGACGAAATCAATCCGCATCTGCTTGCGGCTACCGGCTGGAAGCTGGTCGCAGTCGAAGGTCTGCTGCCCGAGCTGACTTTCTTCGAGCATCTGGCGGCGCGCGAATTTCCGGTGACCTGGTGGATCCGGCGGCCCGAGCAGATCGACTACATCGCCGAGCCGGATCTGTTCCATGATCTGTTCGGGCATGTGCCGCTGCTGATGAACCCGGTGTTTGCCCAGTACATGCAGGCCTATGGCGCTGGCGGCGTGCGCGCTTCCACCTTCGGCAACGAGCCGCTGACCAATCTCACCCGGCTGTATTGGTACACGGTGGAGTTCGGCTTGATCGCCACCGCCGAGGGACTGCGCATCTACGGCGCCGGCATTCTTTCGTCGCGCGGCGAATCGATCCACGCACTGGAATCGGCCGCGCCGAACCGGATCGGTTTCGACGTGCGCCGGGTCATGCGTACCCGTTACCGGATCGACAGCTTCCAGAAAACCTATTTCGTGATCGATAGCTTCGACGATCTGTTCCGGGCCACGGTCGATCCGGATTTCGGCCCGATCTATTACGACCTGAAGGGCGCCGAATCGATTCCGGCCGGCTCGGTGTTGGACAGCGATCGCGTGTTCCAACGCGGCAGCGGCGAAGGCTGGTTGGCCGAGGGCGATGTTTGAGTACCGAACGGTTTTAGGTGTTTGGTGTTTGGTGTTTGGTGTTCGGGAATAGGTTGTGCTGAGCGCAGCGAAGCGCAACGGATCGGAGCGTAGACTCACCGGCCGCGCACCGACCAGGGCGAGCACCGCAGTTGGCAATGGTGGAACCGGCCGAAGCGTTCGGCGATGCCTTGTTGCGCTGACCGGCTCCGCCGTTAAACACCGCTGCGCTCAGCACAACCTATGCTGCGGGCTTCGGCTATGCGCAGTAGCCATCCTCTCAGTCACGCAGGGCGCGGGCCACGGCTTCCGGTGTTTCCATGTGCAGGTGGTGGCTGCCGGGCAGGCGGATCAGTTCCAGCGACGGCACCAGCGCCGTGCGCCCTTCGAGTACCGAGCGATCGACGAATGGCATCGGTGGTTCGGCCAGCACCAGGCGCGCCGGGCACTGGATGCCGGCGACATAGCTGCGCACCTGGTCTTCGCTCAAGCGAATCGCGCTGGTCAGGGTCAATCGCGGGTCGCTGCTCCACACCCAGCCACCCGGCACCGGCCGGGTGCCGCGTTCGACCAGCAAGCGCGCTGCGGCCTCCGACAACGGCATCTGCGGGTGCTGCATGCGTGCCCGCGTCGGCGCATCGAGATCGGCGAACACGCGCATCTGTTTGGCGTGGATGCCGGCGCGTTCATGCATGGCGGCACGCAGCAGGTCCAGGGATTTCTCGGTCGGGGTGCTGAGCGGGCCCAGGCCTTCGATCAGGAATAATTGCTCGACCCGTTCGGGCACCGCTGCGGCGAACACGCTGGCGATAGCCGCACCCAAAGAATGTCCGAGCAGACTGAAGCGCTGCCAGCCGAGCTGCTCGACGATCGCCAGCAGCTCGTTGAGATAATCGATGGTGTGGTACCAGGTGCCGGGTGGACGGTGACCGGAACGACCATGGCCGGGTAGGTCGATTGCGACCAGATCGAAATCGGCAAACCACGGCGCGATCGGCTCGAAGCTGGCAGCGTTGTCCAGCCAGCCGTGTACCGCCAGCAATTTGTGGCCGGCCGGATCGCCCTGCCGGCGCGCGGCAAAACGCAGGTGCGGCAGCTCGATCTCCAGTTCTTCGGCGGGCAGTGGCGGCAGCGGCAGGCTCATCCCATGGTTCCCCCTGGGTAGTTGGCTACGGCGGCCCGATGGCGCGGTGCGAGCCGGGCAAGCTCGTTGCGCAGTGCCGTCATCGCCGTATCCGACCATTCCGGCCAGTGCGTGCTGTGCCCGCGCACCAAGTCATCGAGCAGGTCAACGTGTTGGCTGCCAGCATTCAGCGCGGGGATATAGCGCAGTTCGCGGCCGCCATGGGCGAGGAAGCGTTCGCGCTCGCCGATGGCGATTTCCTCCAGGGTCTCCAGACAGTCGACTGCGAACGCGGGGCAAATCACATCGACGTGGCCGACCCCCGCGCCGGCCAGTCGCAGCAGTTCCTGGTCGGTGTAGGGGTGCAGCCAGCGTTCGCGCCCGACCCGCGATTGAAAGCTCACGCTGTAGCGGTCAGGTTCGAGCTGCAGCATTTCGGCCACCCGACGCGCGCTCGCCTGGCAGTGGCAGTAATACGGGTCGCCGGCTTTGAAGTAGCGCTCGGGAATGCCGTGAAAGGAAAACAACAGATGGCCGTCCCGGCCGTGTTCCTGCCAATGCTGGCGCACGCTGCTGGCCAGTGCCCGGGCGTAAGCTGGTTCGGCGTAGTAATCGCGCACGAAGTGCACTTCCGGCAGAAAACGCCAACGCTGTAATTCGGCGCTGACCGCATCGAACACGCTGGCGGTGGTACTGGCCGAATACTGTGGGTAGAGCGGCAGTACCAGCAGGCGGCGCAGGTGGCGTGCCTCAAGCGCCGACAACACATGGGCGATCGACGGCTCGCCATAACGCATGGCCAGGTGCACCTCGACTCGGCCGGGTGCGTTGGCCAGACGCTGTTGCAGGCGCTCGGCCAGCGCCTGCGACCCAGTGAGCAAGGGCGAGCCGCCCACGCCCCATATTTTTTGGTAGGCGCGCGCCGAGCGCGCCGGCCGGGTGAGCAGAATCACACCGTGCAGAATCGGCAACCACAACCATCGCGGCAGTTCGATCACCCGTGGGTCGGAAAGGAATTCGGCCAGATAGCGCCGCACCGCGGCCGGGGTCGGCGCCGTCGGCGTACCCAGGTTGACCAGCAGCACCGCGGTCAGTGGGTCGCTGCCGTGCGGGTATGCGCGGGTGTCGCTCGAGCTCATGGATTCATTCCAGAAAGTCAGACGTTAACACTACATCTTGTGGCCGCCAATCGAACCAACCACAAACCGTGGGGGTAATCAGCCGGGCCGCCGAGTGTCGCAGATGAAGCTGGCGTTGGCTTGACGCAAGGCTTTGTTTTCGCGCCGGATTGTGGCTAGAATCGGACCGCGTCGTCGGCCCTGCGACGGCGCCGCAGCATCCAGTGTAAATAATAAGGATACTCCCATGCGTCGCCCGCCCTGGCCCGTCGCCGTCGTACTGCTGTCGCTGATTGCACCTTCCGCCGGTGCCGGACCGACCGGCTACGCAGCGACTTTCGACCCAGCCAGCGCCGACAGCTATCGGTTGCTCAGTATCGACTTGGCTACGGGCACGACCACCGCGGTCGGACGCATCGGCTTTGTCGATGTCGAAGGCTTGGCGGTGGCGCCGGAAGGTACCATTTATGGCGTTGCCGATGGCAACAAAACGCTGATCACGATCAATCCCTTCAATGGCCGCGGCACTGCGGTTGGCGGTCAGAACGGCAACCTCGGATTGAGTGGTCAGGGCGTGGGGCAGTTCGATTCGCTGGACTTCGGGCTGACCTTCAGTTGCGACGGACGGCTGTGGCTGTCTTCAGACACCACCGACATGCTGTGGTCGGTTAATCGCAATACCGGACAAGCGACCCTGGTTGGCAGCCTTGGCAAGCACATGTCCGGGCTGGCGGCCAATTCGGATGGCATCTACGGCATCGGCACAACGGGCGATGATGGGCTGTACCGCATCGATGTCGGCACGGAGACCGCGACCACGGCTGTCAGTCCGAGCGTCACCCGGGTCGGCGCCGGCCTGGGCGGCCAGGCCAGTTCGGTCGACGCTGGCCTCGATTTCGATAACGCGGGCGTGCTGTGGGCGATCCTCGATCACAGTCCACCCGAGAACAACCGCCCGAGCGATATTGTGCAGATCGATCTCAGCACCGGGGCGGCGCGTTTCATTGCCACCACCCTGCCCGAGGTCGAGGGCCTGGCCATCGCGCCGGTACGGCCCTGCGGCATGCCGATGCCGGGCGGAGACATTCCGCAAATTCCAGCAGCCGCGCCGCCGGCATGGCTGGCGCTGGGACTCGGCGTGTTCCTGCTGGGGATGCTGGCGGTGCGCCTGCGTCTGACCTCGGCGCTTGGCTAAGCCACGATTCATCGCCTCCGCCGCATGCTGGACATCCGTATCCCCGCTCCGGAGCGATCCCCGATGACCCGAATACCCGCTCTCCTCGTTCTGCTGCTGGTCGCCGCAGTGGCTGCCGCGCCGGCCGTCGCCCGCAAGAGCGAAACCGAGCGTGCGCAAAACGCCGTACGGGTGCTGGACGAAGTCATGCGTACACCGGATCATCGCATCCCCGGCAGCCTGCTGAGCAAGGCCGAAGCGATTGCCGTGGTGCCGGATGTGGTCAAGGCCAGTTTCGTGGTCGGTGGCCGCCGTGGCCATGGGTTGATCAGCGTGCGTTCGGCCGACGGTACCTGGTCGAACCCCAGCTTCATCACCTTGACCGGTGGCAGTTTTGGATTCCAGGCCGGGGTGCAGTCGACCGATGTCGTCCTGGTATTCCGTAGCAAGCGCGGGGTCGACTCGATCATCAACGGTAAGTTCACCCTCGGTGCCGACGCCGCGGTCGCCGCTGGACCGGTGGGCCGCAATGCCCAGGCCGCGACCGATGGCCAACTCAAGGCAGAAATCTACAGCTACTCGCGCAGCCGTGGTCTGTTTCTCGGCGTGGCCCTCGATGGCACCGTGCTATCGATCAACGACGAAGCCAATCGCGCGGTGTATGGCCGTGGCGTTACGCCACGGCGGATATTCGAGGGCGGCGTGGATCGGGTACCGGATGCCGTGGTGGCGTTCCGGGATCATCTGGAAGAACTGCCGGTCGACTGAAATCATCTGCGGACTTGCCCGCCCCGAACCGGAACGCCGGGTGGTGTCGGCAGTTACAGCACGGCCTTTCCGGCCGCGCTATGCTTGCGGCATTGACGAACACACGAGGTGATGAAATGGGTGGTTTTTCGATTTGGCATTGGCTGGTCGTGCTGCTGGTGGTGCTGGTGATTTTTGGGACCAAGAAACTGCGCAATGTCGGCGGCGACTTGGGCGGCGCGGTACGCGACTTCAAGAAGGCGATGAGCACCGACGAAGAGCAGCCCAAGCTCCAGGCCGACCAGAACACGGCGGAAGGCGCCACGGACAGCAGCGCCAGCGCCGACCGGGTTCAGCCCGAAAAAACCAAGTAATCCCCGGAACTGCTCGCACCCATGTTCGACATTGGCTTCTCCGAGCTGATGCTGATCGGCGTGGTCGCGCTGGTCGTGCTCGGTCCTGAACGTCTGCCCAAGGCCGCACGCATGGCCGGCGCTCTGCTGCGCCGCATGCGCACCAGCCTGGGCGCGCTGCAACAGGATCTGGAGCGCGAGGTACACGCCGAAGAACTGAAGCGCAGCCTGCGCTCCGCCGAGGCGGCGGTGGCGAGTTTCGAACCGAATCAGGCGGTCCGGGATGCGATCGCCGAGCTGGATCCGCGGCAAGCCGTCAAAGCGGACAGCGACGTGGCGCCGGCCGCGAGCGTGGTGCCCGCGATTGCTGGCGCGGAATCGTTGGCCGCTGGCGATGAGCAGGGCAAGGCGCCATGAGCGTAGTCGAGGAAGCGACCGACAACGAGCAGCCGTTCATCAGTCACCTGATCGAACTTCGCAGCCGTCTGGTAAAGGCGGTGAGCGCGGTGATGGTCGTGTTCGTGCTGTTGGTCCCGTTTGCGCATCGGCTCTACCAACTGGTCGCCGCCCCCCTGTTGGCGCGCCTGCCGGCCGGCGATCAGATGATCGCGATCGAAGTGGCCTCGCCGTTTCTGATTCCGATCAAGCTGGCTTTTTTCGTGGCCCTGATTATCGCCATGCCGGTCGTGATCTACCAGTTGTGGGCGTTCGTGGCGCCGGGGCTGTACCGCAACGAGCGCCGGCTCGCATCGCCGCTGCTGGTTTCTGCGATCGGACTGTTTTACTCGGGCTGTGCCTTTGCCTATTTCCTGGTCTTGCCGACGGTGTTCGCCTTCCTGCATCAGGTTGCGCCGAGCGGCGTAGCAGTGATGACCGATATCGGCAAATATCTGGATTTCGTTCTGGTCGTGTTCTTCGCCTTCGGGGTCTGCTTCGAAGTGCCGGTGGCGGTGGTGATCCTGGCCCTGCTTGGCTGGGTGACCCCCAAGCAGCTAGGCGAGGCACGGCCGTACGTGATCGTCGGCGCTTTCGTGATCGCCGCGATACTCACCCCGCCCGACGTGATCTCGCAGCTGATGCTGGCCATCCCGATGTCGTTGCTCTATGAAGTCGGCATCCTGGCCGCGCGCTGGCTGCCGAAACGCGAAGCAAAGCCCGACCAGCGATAAAGCGGCCGCGTGCTGCGGTCCTGCAGCCGCGGCGCAAACGCGGCCGAATCAATGATCCGAACCGCTGGCTGCAGATTCTGAATCGCTGGCGCTATTGCACCACCGGCGGTGCCGGTGGTGGCGCGGGCGGGGCCGCCGGCATGACCGCCGGCCCGCTGCCAAACACGTCCCGGTAGGCGGCATAGGAACCGAAGGTGCCGATCAGGGTGCCAGCCAACATCAGCGCCAATGGCCCCAGCAGCGGTATGAAAATCAGCACCGCGCCCAGCACCATGAAAGCGACGATCAGCACCAGTGCAAACAACAGTACTGCGCCGATATTGGCCAGCACCGCCGACAGGCTTTCCTTGAATGCGGCGAATGGTTCGACCGCATCCAGCATCACCCGCGGGATGGCAAAAAACAGCAAGGCGCCGGTCACCAGTCCGACCAGCAGCGCCAGCGGAAAAAACATCAGCAGACCGCCGATCGCCGCTGCGCCGAGACCGCTACTTTGGCCACCCATCATGGCCAGCACGGCGCCGCCCACCAGCACAAAGCCAAGCACGATCAGCACCACAACGGCGGCGATACTGGGCAGGCACAACAGGATCATTGGGCCGATCTTGCCGGGTTGTTGAAACGCGGCGAACAGATCGCCGATTTCGGCGGTTTCGCCACGATCCTGGCGGGCGGCGGCGTAGATCAGTCCGCCGTAAAGGGCCGGGCCGAGAATCAGCATGGCCAGGTTGATGATCGGAATCGCGCCGAGCACAGCGATGATCAGAGCCATGACGATGAACACGGCCGGATTCTTCATCACCATCTCGATTGCCGACGAAATCCATTGGAACCCGTTGCCGGCCGGAATATGCGTGTGGCTCATTGCGTTTCTCCCCTTGGATGGACGATTTTCCGAAATCCGATCATACCCCGGTCGGTACCGTTTCGACACTGGTCGCAGCGGACTGCGGCCTAGCCAGGAAGCAGAGCAGCAGGTTTTCAATAGCGGAACCGGTCATTCGTGGATCAAACTTCACGGCATCCGGGCTAGCTGGCAGCCTGCCACGGCAACCGCTCCAGATCGAGATTGCCGCCGGACAGGATCACCCCGACCCGGCGGCCGGCGAACCGCGTCGGGTATTTAAGCAACACCGCCAAGGGCACCGCCGCCGAAGGTTCGATCAACACCCGCAGTCGTTCCCAGCCAAGCCGCATGGCTTTGATGATCTCGGCGTCGCTGGCGGTCAGCACCTGCACGCCGTGTTGTTGCATGATCGCGAAATTGATCGCGCCGATGCCGGTACGCAGGCCGTCGCAGATCGTCTCGGCGAGCGGGTTCGATTCGCGGACGCCGCTTTGCATGGCGCGAAACGCGTCGGCGGCGCCGTCCGGCTCGGCCGCGATCACCGCGATGCTCGGGTCGATGCCGTGCGCGGCCAGCGCGCTGCCGCAGACCAGGCCGCCGCCGCCGACCGGTGCGATCAGCAGCTCCAGTCGCGGAATCTCGGCGAGCAGTTCGAGTGCTGCGGTGCCCTGGCCGGCGATCACTTCCGGGCGCTCGAACGGGTGGATCATGACCGCGCCGGTATCGGCCTGGATGGCCGCGGCGGTGGCCTCGCGCGCCGCCACGTTGGCCGCGCAGCGGTGCAGCACAGCACCGGTCGCCTGCATATTGGCGATCTTCACTGCCGGCGCGTTGTCCGGTACCACGATATGCGCGGCGATGCCGCGACGCTTGGCCGCCAGTCCGAGCGCGGCGCCATGGTTGCCGGAGGAATGGGTGAGCACGCCGCGCGCCGCTTCGGCATCGGACAGCGCCAGCACGGCATTGGTCGCGCCGCGCAGCTTGAATGCCCCGATCGTCTGTAGGTTCTCGCACTTGAAGAACACCGAAGCACCGATCAGCGCGTCGATGTTCGGGTCGGACAGCACCGGGGTGCGGCGCACCTGGCCGGCGATCCGAGCCGCAGCACGCTCGACATCGGCAAATTGCGGCAAGTCTGCGATCGTCATAAGCCCTCCGCTCCCGTGTGTCAGGGTCGCCATGGTAGCCGGCGCGGGCGGCGCGCGACTTTGGCGTGCAAACTGCGCGTGGCATACTGGCCGTCTAGCTTGAGCCCCCACTGCGTTGACAGACAACCACCGCCCGACCGCGCCGATTCGTCTGGCCGATTACCGTCCGCCTGCGTTTTTGATCGACCGCGTCGAATTGCAATTCGACCTGGATTTTGCCGAAACCCTGGTCAGCGCCGATCTGCACTTCCGGCGCAATCCGGCCGCCGCCGGTCGGCCCGCGCTGCGCCTCGATGGTGAGGATCTCGATCTGCGCGCGATCGCGCTCGATGGCCGGCCGCTGGCCGCCAACGAGTATGCGACCGACCCGCGCGGCCTGACCGTGGCCGCGGTGCCCGACCAGGGCGTGCTGCACACCCGCGTCGCGATTGCGCCGAGTCGCAACACCCGGCTCGAAGGCCTGTACCAGTCGGGCGAGTTCCTGACCACGCAATGCGAGGCCGAGGGCTTTCGCCGGATCACCTACTTTCCGGACCGGCCGGATGTGATGGCGCGCTACACGGTGACCTTGAACGCTGATCGCGAACGCTTTCCGGTGTTGCTGTCGAATGGCAATCCCAAGGCCAGCGGCGAACTCGGCGATGGCCGCCACTTCGCGCGCTGGGTCGATCCCTGGCCGAAACCTTCCTATCTGTTTGCCCTGGTCGCCGGCCGCCTGGCGCACCGCGAAGATCACTTCACTACTTGCGAAGGCCGCCAGGTGCGCCTGTGCATCTACGCCGAGGACAGCGCCATCGGCCGCTGCCAGCACGCCATGGCCAGCCTCAAGCGCGCGATGCGCTGGGACGAGCTGCAGTTCGGCCGCGCCTACGACCTGGACGTGTTCAACATCGTCGCCACCTTCGACTTCAACATGGGCGCGATGGAAAACAAGGGCCTCAACATCTTCAATGCCAAGGGCATCGTCGCCGACCCGGCCACCGCCACCGACGCCGACCTGGCCTATGTCGAGGCGGTGGTCGCGCACGAGTATTTCCACAACTGGACCGGCAACCGAATCACCTGTCGCGACTGGTTCCAGTTGTCCTTGAAAGAAGGTCTGACCGTCTATCGCGACCAGGCATTTTCCGCCGACATGGGCTCGCGCGTGGTCAAGCGCATCGATGACGTACGCCGCCTGCGTGCCGTGCAATTCATCGAGGACGCCGGCCCGTTCGCGCACCCGGTGCGGCCGAGCGAATACGTCGAGATCAACAACTTCTATACCGCGACCGTCTACGAAAAAGGCGCGCAGGTGGTGCGCCTGTACCACACCCTGCTCGGCCACGATGGCTTTCGCCGCGGCATGGACCGCTACTTCGAACGCTTCGATGGCCAGGCGGTGACGGTCGATGATTTTCGTGCGGCGATGGCCGAGGCCAATGGCCGCGATCTGGCGTTTCTGCTGCCCTGGTATAGCCAAGCCGGCACCCCGGAACTCACGGTCCGCGAACACTACGACGCGGCGCGCGCGCACTACCGGCTCGATTTCAGTCAGCACACCGCGGCCACGCCCGGCCAGGCCAGCAAGCAGCCGCTGCCGATCCCGGTGCGCCTGCAACTGTATGGCGCCAATGGTGCGGCCCTGCCACTGCGTCTGATCGATGAACCCGCGGCCGTGGGCGAACAGCGCGTGCTCCTGCTCGGCACGGAAGCCGCCAGCTTCACCTTCGCCGATATGGCCGAGCCGCCGGTGCCCTCGCTGTTGCAGGATTTCTCGGCACCGGTGCGCCTGCGCTTCGACGAGCCAGCAGAACGCTACGCTTTTCGTTTGGCCCACGACCAGGATCCGTTCAATCGGTGGGAAGCATCGCAGACGCTCGCCGAACGGCTGATCCTCAAGCGCTACGCCGGATCGGCGCTGGCCGATCAATCCGAGTTGGCCATCTATGCCGACGCGCTGGAGCGCCTGCTGGCGGCGGACCACCGCGATCCGGCGCTGATCGCCGAATGCCTGGACCTGCCGGACGAGGCCTACCTGGCCGAGCGCCTGCCCTCGGTCGATCCGCTGCGGTTGTTTGCCGCCCGCCGCGAGCTTGGCGCCTGGCTCGGCGCGCGCTTCGCCGATCGTCTCCTGCAATTGCGCCGCGAATTGGCCGAGCCCGCCCGCGGCGACTACCACGCCGCCGCAACTGCGGCGCGACGCCTGCGCGGACGCGCCCTGCACCTGCTGATGGCCGCCGATCCCGGCGCACACGCGCCCGCCGCGTTCGAACAGTTCGCGCAGGCCAGCACCATGACCGAACGCATGGCCGCCCTGGTCGCCCTGGTCCATGCCGGCGCCGAAACCGCCACCCCGGCGCTGAAACAGTTCTATCGCGAACACCAGAGCGACCCGCTGCTAATCGACAAATGGCTGTCGGTGCAGGCCACCAATCCCGGCCCGGCCACGCTGGCGCGGGTGCAGGCGCTCAGCGAACATCCGGCTTTCAGTTGGCAGAATCCAAACAAGGTGCGCGCCCTGATCGGCGCCTTCGTCCAGGGCAACCGGCCCGGCTTCCACGCCGCCGATGGCGGCGGTTATCGCCTGCTAAGCGCCGCGGTCGCGCGACTCGACCGGATCAACCCACAGATCGCCGCGCGCCTGCTCGCCGCGTTCAACGGCTGGCGCCGACTGGAGCCTGGCCGCCAGGGACAGATGCGCGCCGAACTCGAACAGTTGGCACAACTGCCCGGCCTGTCCAGCGACTGCGCCGAAATCATCCAGCGCGCACTGGCTTAAGGATGACGTGAATCAGGCGTCGCATACCTGGGCGCGCCGAGCACCAGCTCGGCAATGGATGGAGCGCAAGATCCAGATCAGGCGCCTAAGCCAATGCGCAGCCAGAGCCAGCATGACTTATCGCAGCGCTTGGCCAGGTAATCTGGCGGAGCGCGCTTATTTCGGGAGATTGATGTGTACACCATCGGCCTGCGTTATCTCTTGCAGATCTCATTGGTAAGCTTTGGCTTTGCTGCTGCAGCAGGCGTCCAATCCGACCACCTGAACCCTGAGCCGATCGATTTCGTGGCGCTCGACGGCGACGGTGGGAACATCGATTGCACGCAGGCAGCGCCATCCGCGCCCAGCTGCCGGGTCCGGGCCGCGCCGGATGTACCGCAACTGGCACGGCTGCTGGCCCAGGGCGAACACGTTTCCCGTCAAGGAGACACGCTGACCTTTGTCTATCGTGGCGCGGCAAAGCAGGTCTGGTTGATGGGTGGGCTGCAGTATCCGTTATCGCGGGTGACCGATACCGAACTCTGGACGCTCACCTTGCGCGTGCAGCGCCTCGACCATCTGGCGTTCTCCTACACCTTTGCGCCAGACCAACGCGGGCCGACCGAACTTCCCGCGCCGGTCGAGTGGCGCGGGCCGCGTGCAGCGGCTGCGCCACAGCGGGTCGAACGCTTGCAGGGCACGCTGGTCGTTCGAACACCGCCTAGCGCCTTCCTGCCGGCGCCGCGGCCGCTGTCGATCTATGAACCCCCAGCGCTGGCTGGGCAGCCACTGGCCGGCGTGGTCTACGCGGCGGATGGCGAAAACATCGAGCGATTCGCCAAAATCGCCGAGCCGCTGATGCTTTCCGGTCGCCTGCCGCGCATGCTGCTGGTCGGCCTGCACGCGGCCCCGGGATCGCAGCGCTGGTACGAGTACGTACTCGCCTTGCAGCGCGGCCATCCGGCCTTCGGTCCGCACGAACAGTGGTTGATGCAAGAGGTCGTGCCGCTGATCGAGCGCTCGCATGCGGTCCCGCGAACCGCGGCCAGCCGCATCTTGTTCGGCTACTCGAATGGTGCCGATTGGGCGGTCGCCACCGCCCTTCGTAACCCGCAGGCCTTCGGCCATGTCATCGCCCTGTCGCCGTCTTGGCCCGCGCCGCTCACACAACCCTCGGAGGCGCGCCGGGTGACGTTTTTCATTGCCGCGGGCACGCTCGAACCGAGCTTCCTCAAGAGCGCCCGGGAAATCAGCGCGCTGTTCCAGCGCCACAACGTGGCCCACACCCTGCGCGAGGACCTGAGAGGGCACGACATGACCCAGTGGGAAGGCCTGCTTCCGGAAGCGTTGCTGTGGACGCAACAGGCGAGCACCACGCCGACGCATTGATCGCCCGCTGGTCGAGCGGACAGGGTGTGAAAGCGATCGATCAGGTGTTCCGCGCGCTGGCGAGGCGTCCGAAGATGGGCCGGGCTTGCGATGAGCTTCGCGAAGGCTATCGAAAGTTTCCCCATGCGTCGCAGGTGATCTACTGCAAAGAACAGGATGAAGACACGGTGCTGTTTGTCCGGATTCTCCACATGACGATGGACCTTGACACCAACACCGGCGCCTGACGCTCAGCATCTGCGGCGGCCGGTGGCGGTCCACTGGAATGAAGGGCTCGGCCTCATTCACAGCGGACCTGCGCGACGCGACACATATTGGCGTAGCACTGCATCCATGCGCGATTGCCAACCTTCGCCGCTTGCTTTGAAGAACGCCAGAACTTCCGGGCTATAGCGGACCGAAACCAATTGTTTCGGATTGGCGGACTTTGGACGCCCGCGAAGGGCACGAAGCGGAACCATTGCCTTGAGCTGCTTTGGCGTCAGTGGCTGTGCTTCAGGATCGGCCCTCGCCGCAGCAACGAGTCGCTTGTCTTCTTTCGCCGTGGGCATGGCGATGGGGCGGCGCTTAGATGTTATCGACATAGTGCTTCACCTCGCGACGTGTGGCACGGCGCAGACTGATGATTCTTCGCGCATCGCCACGTTCAACAAAGGCCACGTAGTACAGGGTCGAATCTTCCGGAGCGAGCGCGATCATTCGCAGCTCCTGGTACTGGAAGCGGTGATCGACCCAGACCAGCGCAGCATCCCAGTCGAGCTTCTCAGCAAGAGCAAGCGATTCGCCGTGAGCGGCTCGGTTCGCTCTGTCCTTCGCCGGGTCAAACTCGACTTGCATACATTAATGTAGCTATAGAAAATGTGGGCGTCAAATGCTGTTGCGGGACTGTCGCGGGACCTTCAGCTTCGGGCCGAAAATTCGAGGCAACCGGGCGCAAGATTGGGAGAAAGACTTGACGAGTAGCAACTGCACGACCAGATGCAGGTGTTTGCTCATCACCGCACAACCCCAGACCGAGACCGCGAACAACTCGGCCAGGGAATGCAGTCGATCTTCAACCCACTGACGGCGGTGTTCGAAGGATCGTCCACTGTAGGCATCCTGGCCACAGAGGAAGGCCCGCCGAACACAGCGCGATACACAGTGATAGGGCCAGGGGCAGCGGGCGGAACCAGTTGGCGGCGGGGATAGGCCATGCCGCACAGATTGCCGCGACCGGATCACCAGTTCATCGGTCGATTGCTGAACTTGGGTTGGGAACTTTCGGCAGTGTGGGTGTCCTGGGCCTCCGCTCGGAAGTGTGGGTGTCCTGGGCTCGTCCTGGGCTCGGCGCTGGGCTCGCTGCGCTGGGCTCGCCGCTGGGCTCGGCTGGTCTCGTCTCGTCCTGGGCCTCCGCTGGGCTCGTCGTCTCCTGGGCTCGCTGGGCTCTGGGGGTGAACGCAATTCAGCAGGTGAGCGATATTCAGCAATGTGGTGAATATCGCCCTGTAACGGTGCCAGGTAACCGTTTTCGCAGATATACTGCCCGCAGCTGTGAGTAACCTTCAGCAGATTTCAGCATCTCTGGCGGGTCAGTGAAGCGTGGCGAGGTTGGCAGCGGGGTTGCAACCTGTTGCAATCAGTCGGCCAGCGATTGGCTGGTAGTTGAAACGACAATCAAGGAACCACTATGAAAGAATTGAGAGCGCAGGAAATCGAGCAGGTGGGTGGAGGTCTGGATCCGGACACGGGTGCGGTTGCAATCATCGCCCTTGGCTTCGCGGGAGGGCCTTTTACCATTGGCTTCGGTCTGGCCATCGGTTTAGGTATCCTTTTCCGTGACTTGTAAGTAAAAACAGCCTAGGTGTCCAGAACACCGGCACCTAGGCCGCTCGCCTCCCTAATTAGCGTCTAACCCCAGCCAAGCGATAGTGCAATACAGCACGTGATCTCGTTATGTAGATGCAACCGATAACAGGTGTCCTGAGTGCTTATCGACAATACAACAGCGTTTGCAGTCCAGTTTGAAAACGTATTTAAGGCGTTTCCTGGAAATATCGCCCTCAATGGCCTTGAACTAACCATTCCGTCTGCGAGTCTTTATGTGCTCCTTGGACCAAATGGAGCGGGCAAGACGACCGCGCTAAAAATGTTGCCAGGACTCCTACAGCCCGATGCAGGAAATGTATTGGTGAACGGCGTAAACGTAGCGAAGGAACCCGCGCAGGTAAAGCGACACATTGCCTATCTTCCCGATGAGCCGCAACTTTACCCTCTTTTACGACCGCTCGAATATCTGGAGTTCATTGCGGCACTTTGGTCAATGCCAGCAAACCAGGCTGGGCAAGAGGCGGAGGAACTGTTGCGTTGGCTGGAAATATGGGATCATCGGGGTAAATATATTGAAAGCCTCTCCCGAGGGATGAAGCAGAAATTGGCATTGGTCGGAGCACTGTTGCATCACCCGACGATACTTTTACTTGATGAACCACTTACTGGGCTGGATGTCGCCTCGGCAAAAGCTGTAAAAGAGTTAATGCTTTCCTTTGTCGCAAAAGGCAACTCGGTCGTGCTGACGACACATGGTCTAGATGTAGTGGAGAACATTCCTGCACGAATTGGTATTATAAATAAGGGAAAGATGGTAGCAGATGGTACGTTGAGCGAATTGCAGGATCATGCCGGGCGAAAACGTTTGGAAGATATCTTTTTGAAATTGGTTTATAATAAACTATGACACCTCCATTTCGGGATATTTACTGGCTTTTGAGGAATCAAGTTCGCTTAAGTTGGCGCCAACAGCAAAGTCTGTCTGGCAGCACGGGCGCGCTCATCTCACCTTTATTATTGGTCAGTGTTTATGTCGTCATAAATATATTCTATTTGCTACTGCATCTATCCTCTGTTCCGAGCGCGGGGTCTAGTCAATTATCCCATACTTTTGCCGGATGGGCGCTCACGGGTACTTTTATTATTTTAACTATTTCAGCCTTCGTGCCGACCGCAGATATGGTCAGGGGACGAGGGGATTGGGAGCTGATTGTTGGCTCGCCTTTCCCCCTGAGTACCATTGTTGTTTTGAGATTGCTGATTATCTGGATGCACGCGATGGCGCTTCCAGTACTGTTTCTGTCGCCGGCCATGAACGTGCGCATCCTTTCCGGTGAGCCGTCATTCCTACAATTCTATCCGGCACTTGCCGCGCTCGGTCTAAGCGCGGTCGGCCTGGCGGCCTTACTGACCCTTTGTATGCCAGCAAAGATGGATTTGACGCGTACGAAGACAATTTTAAAAATGGCCGGGCTAGTAATTCTCGGGGCCGTGGTGGTGGCATCGCTTTTAGGTGGAGATATAAGGGCCCTAAAAAGCCAGCTCGCTTTCGTCGAAAATAGTTCACTTTTTGCACTGGCAAACTGGCTGGGTACCGGCATGTTTACCGGCTTTTTGCCCTTAGCTGCACTGTCTATGATCGGGGTAGCAGCGTTTACGGTCGCTTTAGGCCCTATCCAGTCGCGTATTCTGAAATCGGTTCAAGCGGAAGGCACGCTGAGTTCTGCGAAAGTGCTTCAACGGCAACTCACGTTTAGCAATCGTCTGTGCGTAGCTGTGATGAAGAAAGAATGGCGACTGGCTCGACGAGATAAACGGTTTTTCCTGGATCTAATTCGCGAGGTCATCGTCGTTCTGACAATTTTCATACTAGCAGTAGATGAGGCCAAAGGTGGGTTCATAAATAGCGGAGCAGTGCTGACAGTGGCGTTGAGCAGCGTCATGGCCAATGATCTTTCCTGGCGTATGGCTGCGGTAGAACAATTACCTGAATTGATTTATTCTGCTCCGATTCGTGTTACGCGGATAGTTGTTTGCAAGCTCGTGGCGGCGAATATTACACCACTGGTTGTGCTATTTATCGCGGTCATCTGTGTCGGCTTTTTCGCGCCTCAATTAGCGGCGTTGACATTATTGTCAGGGCTTGGTTCGATTAGTGGTTCATCTCTAATTAACTATAGGCCACATCTGGTAGATGGGAAAACTAATGGGTCACATGTAAGTCAGCCGGCCGTGGTAGTTATTATCCAGGCTGCAAATGTTTTTAGCTGGAGTTTGGCCCTCTATTGGACGCTTACTGGGATGTATGCACTTGCCGGCGTCGCGTTAATAACTGGCATTGCCTTGCCTCTGGGTCACTTCCTATTTAAAAATAGATGACAACGGCATGAAGCGTTACGAGCCACACTGCCACAGCCGGGGGGGTCGAGGGGTAGTTCTGCGGCCGGAAATAGCCGTGGAATGTAGTGCAAAAGCGGTTATTAAACTCAAGTTCCACTGAGCATTAGCTTGCAATGAAAGCACTCAGGCCGCCAGCCGGCGAAATGAATGCGCGTCCGAATAGACATTGTGACCCGCAGGTATCAGGAATGGCCTTATCCGCCTAGCGCTAGCGAAAGTTTTTGCGACAATGTTCATCATGCTTATGGGTGTTGAGATCCTTGCGCTCGGACTCATCAATATAGCACAATTGCATGGCGGCTTGGAGCCCGAACAGGCCAACTGGTTTGGCCGGCTGCTGGCCTGGATAGTCATGACGCTTTGCGCGCATACGGTGGCGCGCTGGTCCGCGGGTTTACCCTGGTGGCCCTGGCCGGCTGGTCTGCTGGCCCGCACCGGCCGGTGCGCCAGTCGGTGGGTGTTGGTCGGCATTGGACTTGCCGTAGTGTTTTATCTGGCGCTGATCGCAAGTCGAATGGGTTTGGCACCGGCAGAGCGTGCTGATTTGTCAGCCCGCATGGCGGACTTCCGTGGGCAGTTTGACAGCTTGTCCATGGGACCACTATTGGCGCTAATTATCGTTTATCACCTTTTGGCTCCAGTGTTCGAGGAAATCACATTCCGCTCTATTCTGTTTGCTCATCTCAATGCACGATTTGGTTTCGCGATCAGTTCGGCGATCTCATCGGTCGCATTTGGGTTGGTTCATCGATCCAATTTTGCCCTGATGTCCGTCTTTGGCCTGGGCTCGTGCTGGTTGCTGCAGCGCTCTGGTCGGCTTGCCCCATCCATCGCGTTGCACGCTAGCTACAATGCCATGGTCACGGCCGATGCGTCGTTTTGACCAGCGGCGATCGCAGGATAGTTTCGGGCTGCGGCGGACTGGGGACTGTTAACCGTTCGGCGAGGTGGTGTAGTAGCCGGTAATCGTCGCCGCCCGCCAGCAGGGTGCATGGACTGAGTCAATCCGCGGCCTCAGTCAATCGGGCTCAGTGGTAGCAAAGGCGTTCTCTGGTGAATGCCGCTCACCGTGAGAGCGATATTCAGTAAAGTGGTGAACATCGTTCAGCAGATGCTTCACCTAACTGATTTGCGTGGTATGTTTTCGCATCAATGTGAAAGCTATTCAGCAGATCGTGCGTGCAATGGAGGAAAACGCCCATCATTTGGCCGCTGTGAGGATTGTCTTCCGCTCGCTAGCCGTGCTGCAATTCGCTCGCCAGCATGTCGCTGGCGACTGATGAAGGAAAGCCCATGCGTGACCTGATCGAACAAGAATTCCGCAGCACCATAGGCGGCGCAGCCGCTGGTAGTGGCGGCGGGACTGAACTGCCTCCTGATCTCTACCCCATCGACCCATACAACGTCCCGCCGGCTGGAACTGGCGGTGCGCCACCGGTAGGTGGTGGTAACAACTGGCAAGTTTGAATAGATGCTCCAATTTAACTGAAAGAGGACTACTTATGCGTACGATGTCAGCAAGCGAGTATGATTTGATTTCCGGCGGCGATCTTGGAACAATCGCAGCGGGTGCAGCAGGACTCTTTGGCTCCATTATTGGCGGGATCGGGGGAGGCCTGGTCGCGTCGGCAGCCGGAGGGTATATACTTGGCTCGGAGATATACAATACTTACCAGACAGAGATTGGCAATTTCGTTGACGGTGTAATGTCAGTCTAAAGTAAACCAAGGAGTTTGGTAATGAAATGTCTAAGTGAAAACGAATTGAACGCGGTCTCTGGTGGTGAATTCGACTGGTTTGAATACGGGGTAAGCGTTGGATTTGTAGTTCAGGGCTACGCCAACGCGATCGGCAATGCTTTAGCATCAGCCGGAAGCGCCTATTCCAACGGTTCTTATCTGACAGCGACATCAATGCTACCGTAGAAAAACACAAGGGTGGGCGGGTTGTAGAACAGCCCGCACACTTCTCTAAGACAATATGATGAAACTGGAGTTGGCTAGATGACACATAACATAGGCACTTGGCTGGTATTAGCGGGCATCATTCAATGCGTGATTGCGGACCGGTTTTTCCAGGGCCCGGAGTATGGGTCGATGTCCTTCGTGGAACGGCTGTGGAGCATCAGACGGCGCTTCTCTCTGGCCGGGCAGTCGCTATTTATTGGCGGTCTGGTGTTCGGTTCTATCGGGCTTCTTTCATTAATAATAGACCAATAACTGCTGATCAACATGGAGATGTGAACTCCGTGACAATGGAAAGGTGGCCAGTAGTCGGGAAAGGTCGGCAAAGTATGGCCTTTTATGGCAGTTGGTGTGGCGCACTAAGATATTAACACCTGGTTTTGCTTCAGTTTGGGCACAGGCGCCATTGGGTAATGAAACAATCGGTAGGTAGTTTCAGATAAAAGGCGATTTATGAGACAGGTTGTTCCGTTATTGGTGGCACTGGCGATTTGCGCTGTAACGGCGATTGTCGGTGGAGTTTTCTTCAGTGGCTTGTGGCGTAACGTGCTGGTGGCGATCGGCGTGGTGATCGCGGTAACTGTTTACAGCGTTCTCACTAAGGCGCGGACTGGTTCCCCAGAGTAGTGGCGAACGTAAAATTCCTTCTGCCAATCGTGCAGGTTGCGTACTGCCGACGCGATCGCTTTGCCATTCTTTCCGATTCGCCAGTGCTGGCCGGGTTAATCAATCCTGCTGGCGCGAGTGCGTGAGTGTCCGTACGTGAAACCCATCCTCCAATCCGAATCTTCCGAGTGTGGTCTGGCCTGTCTGGCGATGGTTGCTGCGCATCATGGCCAGCGCACTGGTCTGGCGGATTTGCGTCAGCGCTTTCCCTTGTCCTTGAAGGGCGCCAATTTGACCCGGCTGATCGATGTGGCGGGACGGCTGGGGTTTTCCAGCCGGCCGTTGCGGCTCGATCTTGCGGATCTGGTCAAGCTCAAGACGCCTTGCATCCTGCACTGGAATCTCAATCACTTTGTGGTCCTGCACAAGGCCGATGGCGCGCGACTGACCATTCTCGATCCGGCCGCCGGCAAGCGCAGCCTGCGTTATGCCGAGGTGTCCGAGCACTTCACCGGCGTGGCGCTCGAGCTCACGCCGACCCAGACGTTCCGCAAGGCCAAGGCCGCGCCGGCTATTTCACTGCGGCAGTTGACTGGCCCAATCAGCGGTTTGGGTCGGGCGCTGACGCTGATCCTGACGCTGTCGCTCGGCCTGCAGGTGTTCACCTTGCTCGGGCCGTTCTACCTGCAGTGGGTGGTGGACCAGGTGCTGGTCTCGGCGGACCGCGGGCTGTTGACCGTGATCGGCCTGGGTTTCGGCCTGCTGGTGCTGTTGCAGGTGGTCACCCAGTGGCTGCGTGGTTGGGCGGTAGTGTTCCTGTCCACCCAGTTGGGTGTGCAATGGATGGGCAATGTCTTTTCGCATCTGCTCAAGTTGCCGCTGGATTTCTTCGAGAAACGCCACCTCGGCGACGTGGTGTCGCGGATGGGCGCGGTGCAGGCGATCCAGCGCACGCTGACCACCAGTTTCGTCGAAGCGATCATCGACGGGCTGATGGCCCTGGTCACCCTGGCGATGATGCTGGTGTATAGCTGGCCACTGGCCTTGGTGACCCTGGTTGCGGTGGCCTTGTACCTTGCCCTGCGGGCGGTGGCTTACACGCCGCTACGCCACGGTACCGAGCAGCAACTGATCGCCGCCGCGCAACAGCAGAGCCATCTACTGGAGTCGATCCGCGGCATTCAATCGGTCAAGGTCGGTGGCAGCGAAGGGCTGCGCCGGGCTGGCTATTTGAACCGCATGACCGATACCGTCAACCGCGATCTGTGGCTGGCCAAACTGGGTCTGGGCTTCTCCACCTCCAGTCAGTTGGTGTTTGGTGTGGAGCGGGTGGCGGTGATCTGGATCGGCGCCGGGCTGGCCCTCGACAATGCTTTTTCGGTGGGCATGCTGATGGCCTATCTGGCTTACAAGGACCAATTCGCGCAGCGTGTTGCCGGCCTGATCGACAAGTGGATCGAGTTTCGCATGCTGCGCCTGCACGGCGAGCGGCTGGCCGATATCGTACTTACGCCGCCCGATGCCGAAGACCAGCAGCCAGTCGAGTCGGCCCTGCCGGCTTCGGCGCGGATCGAGGTCAGGGATCTGGCCTTTCGCTACGCCGAGGGCGAGCCCTGGGTGCTGAAGGATTGCAGTTTCAGCGTGGCCGAGGGCGAAGCGGTCGCCATCGTCGGTGCATCGGGTTGCGGCAAGACCACGCTGATCAAACTCCTGCTGGGCCTGCTCAAACCGAACCAGGGCACGATCGCTTTCGGCGGCGTGGAAATCGGTCGGCTCGGGCTGCACAACTATCGTCGCGCCGCGGGTGCGGTGATGCAGGACGATCAGTTATTCGCCGGCAGCATCGCCGAAAACATCGCCTTCGGCGCCGAGGGCAGCGATCCGCAGCGGGTCGAAGCGGCGGCGCGGGTGGCCTCGATCCACGACGAGATCGTGGCCATGCCGATGGGCTATCACAGCCTGATCGGCGATATGGGCACCAGTCTTTCGGGGGGCCAGAAGCAGCGGGTGATCCTGGCACGGGCGCTGTATCGCGAGCCCCGTGTGTTGTTCCTGGACGAAGCGACCAGCCACCTCGATGTGCAGCGCGAACGATTAGTCAACGACGCGGTACGCGCGCTCAGGGTAACCAAGATCATCGTGGCGCATCGACCGGAAACGATCGCCGCCGCCGATCGCGTGTTGGTCATGAACGCCGGCCGCATCGTGCAGGAATTGCGACCACAGCAGCCAGGCGGCGATGACGCCGAGGCGCGGGCGGCCAGCCAGGCCGCGGCGAACACGCCGCCCGCGGCAGCGCACCTGCACGTCGTCCACGGTGCCGGCGTGGCTGCGCCGGAGACGGTCTGAGCCATGGCCGGTTCCCTGTTCCGCCACGAAGTTCTGGCCGCGCGCAGTCAACAATGGCTGGGTCGGGTGTCCTTGGTCCAGCCCCTGCGACTGCGGCTGTTGGCGCTGTTCCTGATGTTCGCGGCGATTGCCGTGGTCGTGTTCCTGGCGCTCGGCGAATACACGCGCCGGTCGCGGGTCAGTGGCGTGTTGGTGCCGGACGCCGGTCTGATCACTGTGCTGGCGCCGACCAGCGGTGTGGTTTCGCGCCTGCTGCCGAGCGAGGGCGAGCGGGTCGCGCGCGATGCCGGGCTCGCCAGCATCTCGGTGCCGCGCGTGCTCGCCTCGGGTGGCGATGCCTTGCAGGCGATCGGCGCCGAGTTTGCCAAGCGCCGCGACAGCATGGAGCAGGAGCGGCGTTCGCGGGCCGATTTGATCGCGGCGCAAACCGCCGGGACCCGGCGGCAACTGCGCAATGCCCACACGGAGTTGGCCCAGATCGAGGCGGAAATCGACACCCGCCAACAGCAGGCGGCGATCGCCGAGGCGATGTTGCAACGCCTGCAGAAACTTTCCGACGAGCACTTTGTCAGCGACCTGCAGGTGCAGCAGCAACAACAGGCGCTCTTGGAACAGACCAGTACCCAACAGGCCTTGGCGCGGCAGGCGACGGCGCTGCGCCGGAACATCGACCAGCTCGATCAGACCCTGCGCGAACTGTCGGTTCAAGCTGCGCTACAGGCGGCAGGCAGTGCCCGCGAATTGGCCGTACTGGCCCAGGAACGGGTGCAGGCCGATGCCCAGGCGGAGTTGCTGGTCAAGGCGCCTGCCGCTGGTCTGATCGCCAATCGCTCGATCGAACTGGGTCAGGCGGTCCAGCTTGGCCAACCCCTGTTCAGCTTATTGCCGACCGGCTCCCGCCTGCAGGCGCAGTTGCTGGTGCCGAGTCGCGCGATCGGGTTCATTGCGCCGGGCGACGCCGTGCTGCTGCGCTATCAGGCATTTCCCTATCAGAAGTTCGGCCACCAGCGCGGCCGGGTGTTGCGCATCTCGCGCAGTGTGTTGAATGCTAGCGAGGTGGCGGCGCTACTGGGCAGCAACCAGGCCAGCGAACCGATGTATCGGGTGTTGGTCGCGCTGGACGCGCAATCGATCCGCGCCTACGGCAAGGCCGAGCCGCTGCGCCCCGGCATGTTGGTCGAGGCCGATATCCTGGGCGAGCGCCGCAAACTGTACGAGTGGGTGCTGGAGCCGCTGTATTCGGTGCGCGGACTGGGCGGTTGAGGCGCATGACACGCTCTCCTGCGGCCCGACCCCGCAGCGGCGGTTTGCCGTCGCTGGGCGAAGCCCAGCCGGCCGGTCACCTATCTCTGCGCGGGGGGGGGGGTCCAACAAGCTCAGCAGGGCGCGGCGGGTGGGCAGGGCGAGCCGCTGGAAGTGCTCCAACCAACGCGCCTCCTCGCGACTCAAGGTCGGCGCGGCTGGCGCTGGCGGGTGGCCGCTGCCACCGACCATCGGTTGCAGTCCACTGGTCAACCAAGCGAAGTTGACCCCGGTGACCTCGGCCAGCGCCAGCATGCGCGCTGCGCTCGGGGTACTGCCCTGGCCACGCTCCCAATGGCCGACGGCACTGCGGTCTACGCCCAATTGTGCGGCCAATTCCGCTTGGCTCCAGCGTTTCAGCCGCCTTGCGGCGCGAATCCGATCGGGTAAATGCACTGCGGTCCGGCTCCATGTCGAGGCGGGAAGTCGCTGTACGACCCCGCCGGGCCCGGCACTTTGCCATAGTGACATTAGATCGGA
>JBFXKH010000015.1:0-39090 GCA_050173995.1 Lysobacterales bacterium
GTCGTCCCGGCGAACGCCGGGACCCAGTGTCGGAGATCGCGGCAGTACCGAACCCCGCCGCCATCCCGCCCCTTCCACAGGCTCAGCACAGGACAGGCTTCGACCCAGCCGGGATACAGCTTTCTCCACTGCGCCCATCCCGAACACTGGGCCCCGGCTTGCGCCGGGGCGACACCGTTCCCCACTCCCCACTCCCCATACCCGATTCGCGCTAATGCCCATCGCCTACATCCTCACCCTGGCGTTCCAACTGGTCCTGGCCATCCACGTGGCACGGACCGGCCGCTCGCTGTACTGGATCATGATTATCGTGATGCTGCCCCTGGTCGGTGGGGTCGCCTATCTGCTGGTCGAGGTGCTGCCCGGGCTGCGGCAGGACCCGACCGCGCGGCGCGCGCTCGGCGCGCTCGGCCGGGCGATCGACCCGGCCGCCAACCGGCGCCGCATCGAGGATCGATTGGCGCTCGCCGATACCCAGGAAAACCGCCGCCAGCTGGCCGAAGAATGCCTGCGGCTCGGCGACTTCGGCAACGCCGCGGCGCTTTACCAGCGCTGCCTGAGCGGCGTCTATCTGCACGATCCGGACCTGCTGCTCGGCCGTGCCCACGCCGAGTTCGGGCAGGGCGACTACGCCGCCTGCCGGCGCAGCCTCGAAGAATTGATCCAGCACAACCCGCAATTTCGTTCGCACGACGGCCATCTGCTCTACGCCCGCGCGCTCGCCGAACTCGGCGACAAGGCCGCGGCGCTCGCCGAATACGCCGTGCTCGCCGACGGCTACCCAGGCGAGGAAGCGCGACTGCGCTATGCCGAACTGCTGATCCAGTGCGAGCAGCCCGCCACCGCCCGCCCGATCCTCGACACCATCCTCACCCGCAGCCGCAGCGCACCCCGCTACTACCGCCGCAAGGAAGCCGAATGGCTGACCCGGGCACGGAAACTGCGTACCGCGGTCGGCGATCGGTGACTGGGGGGCGGGAGTCGGGAGTTGGGAGCGGGGAGTTGGGAGTCGGCGGAGCGCCGCGCGGCGTGCGGCGTGGCGTCGTCCCGGCGAACGCCGGGACCCAGTGTCAAAGCTGCCGCAATGCCGAACCTCGCCGCCATCCCGACCCTTCGACAGGCAGAGGGCAAGCGGCCTTCGCGCGAGCCGCGATCCAGCGTCCGGCACAGCACGCCCCGAACACTGGGCCCCGGCGTTCGCCGGGGCGACGCCACATCATTCGTGCGTTGGGCGCTTGTCGGAAGGTCAACTGGTCGCGGTCGGGCATGGGCAAGCGCGGTGGCGCGCGCGTTATCTACTTTCTCGCATCCGACCGCACGGTGTGGGGGCTGACATTTGTCCAGACACAGCCTGTTGCTGATGCCGAAGCAGGGCCAGCCAACGCTCAAAAAATACCGAAGGGTCGCCGTGCGCGGCAATTTGCACCATGGTAGTCAGGTCCGGCGATGCGGACGCCAGCCACTGTCGCAGAATCCGCTCGCTCTGTTGCAGATCGAATCCATGTTCCAATAGCGCACAGGCCCAGGTCATCCGCGCCGACCGTCCGTTGCCATCGGTCAAGGGATGGATCAGTAGGTGCATCAGGCCGCCCAGGCCAAGCCGCTCCGGGCAGGCCCACGGCAGCGATTGCAGTTCGCTACGCGCCGCCTTCAATAATCGGGGCAGATCTTTGGCCCTTGGCGTAGGCAGGCCGGCAATATGCACTTCACAGCTGCGCAGTCGGCAAGCCGCGCCGCCCTCATCCGCGAGACAGCGCCACAGCTCGGGCAATCGTTGCAGATTGGCAAACGCCCGTCGGCGCGACGGATCGAGCAGACAGCGGGCGATCGACGCTGGCGGCGCGCCGTGCCGATGGGTATTTCCAGTCCAGATCGTAAAGGCCAGGTCCCTGGCCGCGGCACTTGCGGCCTCGGCTGGCAGCGGCCCGCAGACTCGGCCAGTCATCGCGGGTATTCGGGGTGCAGCTTCAGAAAGCGTTCGAAAGCCAGGGAGTTCCAGGGGTGGGGCGGTTCTAGCGCACGCACGACGGTGCAGTTGGTAAAACGATACGGATGTTTGACGTGCTTGAAGCGATCCTCTATTTCTTGGAGCTGAGCATTGGTGAAATCGAAGGCCGCGAGCACCTTCCATGCCGCATCGCTGCCGTAGTCGCGCAGACGGAGTGCCCCCGAGTCTCCACTCATCACCGTTCCATAGATGTTGTGCGCGCCCAGAGCGGAGGCCATGGCCGCCATGGAAAACACCCGCTGCGCGTCCCTTTTCCCGCTCGGCTTGCGTAGCTCCTCATGTAACAGCGCACGAGCGGCGAATAACGATCCCCCCGAGTTCGCCCAACTCTCCGCCTCGGATTTCCACCCCGCATCGCCGCGTTGGCGCAGCGCGGCGATCAGGGTATTGGCCGCCCGCATATCGCATTCGCCCTCGGCCTTCTCGCGCAAGCTGTCCACATCGGCGTGGGCCACGGCGTCGGCCGTGGGGAACCGGTGCAGGACCATCCACTTTGCCATCGCGAGCGAGGTCGGGGTGTAGTCGCGTTCTTCGTCCGGCAGGGCGTTATAAGCCGCTTCGCTGGGCACGATACCCAGGTCGGCCGTGCCGCTTTCCGCGGTGGACAGGCGCGGCGAGCTTGGATTGGGCGCAGACGACGGTCGCGTCGGCGCGGTTTTGGGTGTCGCTGGGAGCGCGGGTCGAGAACCCTCGTCCTTCGCGGATGTCGCTTGATCCTGGCGGGCGGCCCGGCTGCTGACCAGAATAGCGACCGCCAGGGTCATTGAAAGGGCAAGAACCATAGTGCGTGTTTTCATGTGTTTGAGCCGCCCCTTGCGGGGCGGCTCCCTGATGGTTAATGGAGACCGCAGTGGGCGTCATTGGACAGGGCGAGCAAGGCCGAACAGGCGGCGCTCGCCTGGGCATTCCGATAGGCCGGCAGCCCAAAACTTTGCAGCGCACCGAAGTAGATGATTCCCTGTCCAACGCATTCGGTTTCTTGCTGATTGACATACGCGGTTCGTTGGGCAAGGGTCATCCCAAGTTCTGCGGCCTCAAATTGCCAATGGCGGCGGGCGCTATGGCATACGGCGCTCATTCCGGTCAGCAGCCCCCGATCGCACTCCAGCTTTGGTACACCAAGCGATCCGTAGCAGGTATCGTGATTGTTGCAGGTGTCTGTGAAGCTGAGCCCCTCGGTGAAAAGAGAGGTATCGGGAACCAGGCCGCTGGTCCAGCCCGATCCACAACCATTGAAGCCAGAGGTGCGTGGCGTATTCGCGCAGTTGTGGGCCTGCCACGACGCCCGCACTGCCGGGCAAAGGGCCTCCGGCGGCGGTTGAGCGATCGGGCGCCCACCTTCGTCCTGCCACTGCCATTCGAACGAGGTCTCCGCGCTGCCGGTTAGCCCGCTGCCTCTGAAACCGCTGCCACCACTCCCCCCCGGCAAATGACCGACCACTTCGATGGGCGGACAAACGCCGTTATTGCAGGATTGCGCCAGACTGGCATCGGCGCCCAACGCAGCCGACGCAAACAAGGCGAACCGCAAGACGCTGCTCAGCGTGCGTTGCGAGTTCTGCCGGCGACTTTTATCGATGACCTTAAAGAATGAACCAAGCTCAGGATGGACGCTGTGCGCAGCCGATTCGCGGCTGCCTATGCGCTGTGCCAACAGCGCGGGGGGGGGCGATCATACACATCTCCTCGAAGTTTGTTTTCTGATCGGCAAGAATGCCAAGATAGTTTCCCTTACGGCCCAATCACCCTCACCGCAGCCTCGCCAATGGCCATCAACTGGCGTGGCAAGTGAGTGTCTGACTGTAGCCGTAGCGTAAACTAGCAGCCGCCATCACGCCTGTCCATAGCAAACGTTACCCAATGACACATGGACCTTGTTCCGTGCTCGCCTGTGCCAAACCGCGGGGATAACAGTATTGGGCTAACAATTCGGCCGACTCGCGGCTGTTCCATCATCGGCATATGCCCGCAGGGTGGTCTTGGACAGGGTGGTCTTGGACATCCATCGTTCGTGGGGGCGAAGCAGCCTGTTGACGGCACCGACGCCAGGGTGGAGCTTGCTCCGTGCAGCGGTTTGGAGCAAGCGCAGCGTGCAGCGGACGGCGCACCGCGTCGCCCGCTGCTGCCGGACCTTGGGCGTCATCCATGCCGGTCTGGTGCGGGCTTGCGCGTAATACGGCAATGCCGTATCGTGCGGCATGCACACGGTTGCAGAAACAGCGGTCTTCGTTCGATACGCCGCCGATGTCTGGTCCGATGCCGAGCGCCAGGAGTTCATCGGCTTCATCGCTGCCAATCCCGAAGCCGGCGACCTCATTCGTGATTCTGGCGGTTGTCGGAAAGTCAGGTGGTCGCGGTCGGGCATGGGCAAGCGCGGTGGCGCGCGCGTTATCTACTTTCTCGCATCCGACCGCACGGTGTGGCTGCTGATCGTTTACGCCAAGGCGAAGTTCGATAATTTGCCCGCGTCGTTCCTTGCGCAGTTGAAGAAAGAGGTTGAAGATGCGATCTGAAGTTGAAAGGTTCCAAGCGGACCTGCTGGCGTCGGTCAAGCAAATGCGGCGTGGCCAGGCCGCGCGGGTCGCAAAGGTCAAGCTGCCTGCGGCGGCCGAAGCAAGAGCCGTGGTCGGCCTGTCGCAGCAGGCGTTCGCGCAACTTCTGGGCGTATCGGCACGCACGCTGCAAGACTGGGAGCAGGGGCGCCGTGAGCCCACCGGTGCCGCACGCACGCTGCTGAAGGTTGCCGTCAAGCATCCGAAACTGTTGCGCGCACTTGAAGCGTGATGCCCAACGGCTCGCCCAAACGGACGCCACTGACGCGGCGCGGCCTAAATCCAGCGCTCGGCATCATGAAGCGAACCTATTCCGGTGGTCCTGGACTTCCATCGTTCGTGGGGGCGAAGCGCCCTTTCGACGGCACCGAGATCAGGGCGGAGCGTTCTCCGCGCCACAGCTTTGTGCAATCATCAGGGGCCCCGACAGCTAGCGGCTATTCAAATAGTTGCACCAATGCATGAGGAGAAAGATATGACATCCATTTCTGGATATGAACCGCTCATCCTAGGCCAAACCATTCAGTGGGGCCGGTTTCTAGGGTTCTTCGATCTGCGGCTCCGTGATAGTCCTGACATGAATTTGAAGGATTTCTGGCATTCTTTCGTAAACCGCCACTGTCCAGGTCACGATCAGTCTTATATAGCCTCGCCGGCAGCCAATATTGCATACCTGTTCATGGTGATTTCGTTTGTTCGTGACGCTAAAGATATACCCGGGCTTGATCGGACACTAGATCAGATGGACCTCGCTAAAGGCATTGAAGTCATAGCTAAGCCGTGCGGCGCCGTTCTGAATCTGCGCTACGTGATTCGGCGTTTGCGAAATGCTTTGGCTCATGGTGCCTACACCTGGGAGCCAACGGGACTAAGGTTAACGGATACGAATCCGGGCAACGCGAGTGATAGATTCGATGTGCGGCTCGGAATGGACTCGTTATCTCGCCTTGCCGAGGCACTGCTCGAAACGGTAGCGGCCAAACAAACCGCTACAGCGGACCGATGAAGGCGCATGGCCGAGCTTGAGCGCAGCGGTCTTGTACTACTGCTGAATCCAGCCGTCCGTTAAACCTCGGACTTGCTGCACCGAATCTGCGGCTGGCGTTTAGCCGCAAGCGCGGCGATACGATAAGCTAGGCAGATGATCGAAGAAGCCCTCCTGTCCAAGGTCAAGCGCTTGAGCCCGGCCGCGCGGCTCGAACTGATCGGCGTGGTCTGGGAATCCTTGGAATTGGGTGATCTACCGGTCACCGACGCACAGAAAGCCGAACTCGATGCGCGCATCGACGACGAGCTCAGAAACCCCAGTGATGTGGCCCCGTGGCCGGAGGTTGAGGCCCGACTGAGGCGGAGGCTGCGTTGATCTACAAGGTGTCTTCGAGGCAGCGACAACCCGGCCACGATGCGCAGACGGCTGCGCTACTAAAACCTAAAACCTAAAACCTAAAACCGCTTTTCCCCCGCCTTCCCGAACCGCGCCAGCAACAATTCCGCCGTGTCCCGCGGCTGTTCCATCATCGGCATATGCCCGCAGTCATCGAGGATTTCGATGTTGGCGGCGGGCAGTTCGCGGCGGAATACTTCGACGGCGCTTAGGTCGATCAACTGGTCGCGCTGGCACCACAGCACCAAGGTCGGTGCCTGGATGCGTTTCAGGCGGGGTTCGAGCAGGTAGCGCGAACGCGGCGATTTGATTTCCCGCACGATGCGGTTCCACAGTTCGGCGCGCACCGCCATGCGCTGGGCATAGGCGGCGCGCAGGCGCCTGGGGGCGAACGGCGGGTGCTCGAAGGTCATCGCGATGAAGGCATCGAACTTGGCCAGCGATTCGGTGGCGAACGGGTTTTCGCCGCGCTCGAGCAGGGCGGTGAAGGCATTCGGCTGGAAGCGCACGCCGGCGCTGTCGATCAGGCTCAGGGTTTGTACTTGCCCGGGATAGCGGGCCGCGTAGATGCCGGCGATGGCACCGCCCATCGAATGCCCGACCAGATGGAAGCGGCGCAATCCCAGGGCCGCGGCAAAGTGGCTGAGGCGCTGGGCCTGGCGGCCGATCCGGTAATCGCCATCGGCCGCGTCCGGGCTGGCGCCGAAGCCGAGCTGGTCGGGGATGATCAGCCGATAGCGCCGGCTGAGATAGCGCGCTGTCGGGTACCAGTTCTCTTTGGACCCGGCCATGCCGTGCACCAGCAGAACGGGCTCGCCCTGGCCGCCCTCGGCGTATTGCCAGCGCTGGCCATCGACCTCGACCGAGTGGGTGGACAGCCCGGCCGACCAGGCCTGGGCGGCAAAATTCGCATCCAGCAGCCGGCCCGGCGCCAGCCAGTAGACCAGCAGCAACAACAGGCCGGGTGCCAGCGATAGGTAAAACAACCAGCGCAGCAGGGCGCGCATCCGGGGGCGGCTCGTGATTGGGAGAGAACCCGCAATCTACAACCGTGGCATGCGGGCGCCAAGCAAGCGCGCAATGCTCGTTTGGGATGGCTGCGGGCGCGGGCAAGGCAAACGACCGACCCCAACAAGTCAGCGTGACTAAATGTTGCAGCGCAGGTTGCAAATCACGCTGCGGCCAAGGATCATGCTTGGCCGCGCGCCGGATGTGCTGCATCCTGGTCTCGTCGGTACCCGTCGCTGTTCCGGGCTCCACCCCCTCGGAGGCTCTACCATGCCCGCTTTTTCCCGCACCGGTCTGGTGTACTGCATCGCTTTGCTGTTTGCTTCCGTGCTGCCGGCGCTTGCCGCCCCGAATTTGCCGCGCACGTCAGTTGCCCCAACCGATCGCAGCGAAACACTGGCAAAGGCCTTCGCGGAGGCGTATGCCCGCTACCCGAGCCTGCCGCCGGGCACGCTGGAAGCGCTCGCCTATGTCGCGACCCGCGGCCGCGCGCCCAACCCGGACACCCAGGAAAGCGACCAGGGCATGCCGATTCCGGCCGGGGTGATGGGCCTGCACCGCGGCCAGGGCGGTTTCGCCGACCTGGTCGGCGAGGCCAGCCGCCTGACCGGATTCACCCGTCGCCAGATCGAACGCAATACCCGCGCCAATGTGATTGCCGCCGCCGCCCTGCTCGACGCACACCGTGGCGCCAAGGCGACCCGCGAGCCGGTACTGGAGAATCTCACCGCCGCGCTCGCGGAACTGTCCGGGATCGTGGTGCGCAGCAAGAGTCTGGTCGAAAGCTACGCGCGTGATGCCTACGCTTACGACGTGCTGCTCGCCGCCGACCGCGGCAACGACGATGGCCTGCTGCGCTTTCCCGAACATCCGGTCGAGTTCGACCGCGCCTTCGACCAAGCCACGCTGGAGACCCTGCGTGCGCCGTTCGTGCGCATCGCGCTTGGCGACGATGCCGACGCGGTGGTCAAGGGCCTGGTCAACATGAGCGACGACACCAGCAAGGGTCCGGGTTATCTGGCCAAGAGCACCGACTACGCGCCGGCGCTGTGGGTCGCCAGTCCCAACTTCAGTGCGCGCAGCACGGCGCCGACCGAAGTCACCATCCATACCATGCAGGGCAGTTACGCCGGCAGCATTTCCTGGTTCGCAAACGCAGCGAGCCAGGTCAGTGCGCACTACCTGGTGCGTTCCTCGGACGGCCAGATCACCCAGATGGTGCGCAATGCCAGCAAGGCCTGGCACGTCGGCATCCACAACAACTACACGCTCGGCATCGAGCATGAAGGTTTTGTCGACAACCCGGCCTGGTACACCGCGGCGATGTACAGCGCCTCGGCCAAACTGAGCAAGCACCTGTGTACGGTCTCGGCGATCGACTGCCGCAAGGCCTACCAGGGTGCCGCCTCGAGCGGCGTCAACCCGATCGCCGGACCGACCGTAAAGGGCCACCAGCACTACACCAGTCAAAGCCACACCGATCCCGGCATCCACTGGGACTGGCCGCGCTACTACAGCCTGATCAATGGCGCGGTCGCGGCGCCGCCGGTGATCCTGGACAATTTCGAGGGCAGCGAAGGCCACTTCAATACCGCACCGACCTATTCCGGCAGCACCGTCGGCATCAGTACCAGCTCGACCGCCGAGCGCAGCAATCTGCGACCGAAGAACGGCGCCTGGTCGGAACGAATTGTGCTCAACGACAACACCGCGACCACCGCCAATTGGGCGGTACGTTTTCTGTCCGGCAGTGGTTCGCCTGGCCAGAACACCAGCCTCGCCAAAGCCGGTGGCCGGATCGGTTTCTGGGCCTATGCCAGCACTGCGGGCGTGAGCGTGGCGGTCGGCGTCGACGACAGCGACGGCACCGAGCGCAGCACCCAGATCACCCTGCCGTCGAACGCCTGGACCTTCGTCGAATGGAAACTCGACGACGCCGCCCAGTGGAACGCCTGGTCCGGCGGCAATGGCACGATCACCTCGTCCACCACCCTGGATGCGATCTGGCTGTTCCGCAGCCAGGCCAGCACCGCGGTCACCGTGTACCTGGACGACGTGCAATACCGGGTGCAGTAAGCCGGAATCCGCTGCGCTGCTTCCGGGCTACTTCCGGTATTTCACAGCAGCGCCGGTACTTCGTCGGACAGCGTGTCGCCGGTTGCGCCGACGATGCGCCGGGTGTACTGGTAGCCGCGGTCGATGGCGCGATAGAAGGTGTGCCATTCAAGCAGGCCGATGTCGTCCAGCGGCGGGGTCAATAGCAGGCTGCACTGGGCGCGGGCGTCGAGCGCCGCGGTCGCCGAATTGACCATGCCGGCGCGCAGCAGGATCTGCGCCAGGCTCGGCCGGCGGCGCATCTGGAACCATTCCATGACCAGTTGCGGCAACGGCGGCAACTGAAATTCGTCGAGCATCGACTCGACGGCATGGTCACCGCCGATATCGACCGCGATCACCTCGCCCTGATGCAGATCGCGCATGTAGCCAACCGGAAGGTTGTCGATCACGCCGCCATCGACAAACACCTGGCCGCCGGCTAGTACCGGCGGCAGGATGCCGGGAATTGCGATCGAGGCGCGCAGCCACTGCCAAAGTTTGCCCTGGCGGTGCAGGGCGACCTTGCCCTGGGTCAGATTGGCCGATACGCAGAAATACGGCAGGACCAGGTCTTCGATTTCGCGTTCGCCGAAAGTCTCGCGCAACAGCCGCGCCGCCTTGCGCCCGGCGACCAGGGCGATCAGCGGTAGGGTGTAATCGGACAGCGGATTGGTGTCGTAGAAGCAGCGGCGGAATTTCTCCAGCATTTCTTCGAGCGACCAGCCAGCGGCCAGACCGGCGCCAATCACTGCCCCGATCGAGGTGCCGCCGACCGCGTCGATGGCGAAGCCGGCCTCCTGCAGGGCCTTGATCACGCCGAGATGGGCAAAGCCGCGGGCGCCGCCACCACTCAGCACCAGGCCCAGGCTCTGCCCGCACAACAATCGACCGATCCGCGCGATATCGGCGTCGTCGCGCACATGGTGCAGTTGCGCCCGCGGTCGCAATCGCTGCCAGCGGCTGCCGGCGCCGTATTCAAACTGGCGTCCGTGCAACAGAATCGTGTGAGCCGGCGCGGCCAGTACATCGTCCCCGAGCGGCTCCAACAACTCGCCCGGCGGCGAGGGCGCATCACCGGCCCGGCCCAGATACAAGCGCGCGTCGGATTGGCGCCGACACAGGTCGCGCCAGTCGGGATCGCTGCCGTCGGCCAGATAAAACAGAAAGCGCACGTCCCTTTCCAGCCGGTGATACGTCGCAGCGGGCTGGCCGCGGTCGGCCTCGGTCAGAATCTGCACTCGACCGTAACGACCCAAGGTTGCAGCCAGGGTGGTGGCAAACCCGGCAAGGTCGATGCCCGGACACTGCGGCAGCAGGGCAAAGGTACGCGGTGGCGTGGCACGGATTTCCGGGTTGTGCGGTTCGCTCAGTCGCCGCAACGCCAGCCGCGACAGCACCAGCAGCGCCTGTGGGCAAGATTCGCCCAAGGCCTCCAGATCGTCCGCCGACAGCCGCAGCACCTCGCTGTCGCGCAGCGCGCGCACGGTTGCGGCGCGCGGCCGTTGGGTGAGCACGCCGAGCTCGCCCACGCTCTCGCCGAGCATCATCAGGCCGATCCGCTCCGGGCCCGCGGGGCCCGCGCGATACGCGGCAAGACTGCCGGAAAGCACCAGGTATGCGGCGTCGGCGCTCTCGCCTTCATAGAACAGCACGTCGCCACCCGGCAGGGCGCGCCATTCGGCCGCGGCCAGCAGCAGCCCTTGTGCCGCCTCGGGCAAGGCGGCGTACCAATGCACCTTGAGCAACAGAGCGGCGGCGTAGTCGCGTTGTGCGGCGGACAGAGCCATCGGAAACCAGGCGGCGGGCGCCCTCGCGGGACCGGGATTGCAACTGTACTCAAGGGCGTTGGCGAAAACCCGAAAAACTTTTTATCTGGACCGCAGCCGGCCCGACCGGCGCGTGCTGCCCCTGCCTGGCCCGACGCACACAGCCCGCTGGCGGCGCCAAAACCAACCGGCACCGACGGCGGCAGAAGCGCAGCATTGCGCGCTCCGAAGCCAGCGAATTTCACGCTAACATCGGCCCATGAAGATCGCCTCATGGAACGTCAACTCGCTGAAGGTGCGACTAGCGCATTTGCAGGCCTGGTGCGAAGCCGCGCAGCCCGACCTGCTGGCCTTGCAGGAGCTCAAACTGGAAGACCCGGCCTTCCCATGGGCGGAGGTGCGCGCACTGGGTTTCGACGCCGCGGTGTCCGGACAAAAGACCTACAACGGCGTGGCGATCCTGAGCCGACCGCCGCTGCACGATGTGGTCGCCGGGATTCCCGGTTATACCGATCCGCAGCGCCGGGTGCTGGCGGCGACCGTCGCCGGCATCCGCGTGGTGGATTTGTACGTGGTCAATGGCCAAGCGCTCGACTCCGAGAAGTTTCAATACAAGCTCGAATGGCTGCAGGCGCTGCACGCCTATCTGGCCGCGGAGTTGCAGCGTCACCCCCAAATGGTCGTGCTCGGCGACTTCAACATTGCGCCGGAGGATCGCGACGTGCATGATCCCGAGGCTTGGTTCGAGCAGGTACTGTGCAGCAGCGCCGAGCGCGCGGCATTGGCGCGCCTGCTCGCGTTGGGCTTCAGCGACAGCTTCCGCCTGTGCGAGGATGGCGGGGGGCAGTTCAGTTGGTGGGACTACCGAGCCAGCGCCTTCCGGCGTAACCGCGGTCTGCGCATCGACCTGATCCTGGTCAGCGCGGCCCTGCGCAGCCGGGTCCGGGCGGCCGGCATCGACCGCAGTCCACGCAGTTGGGAACGAGCCAGTGACCATGCCCCGGTATGGGTGGAGATCGAAACATGAGTGCAACCGCGCCCCTGGGCCTGCAGGCAAGCGAGCTGGATGAGCTGCATACCTTTCTGGTCGGCCGCGCCGAGGCCGGCGCACTGATGCTGGACGCAGTGCACGGCCTGCTGACCGCGATCGTGGTCGGCCCGGAACCGATCCCGGCCAATGAGTGGCTGGGCCACATCATCGGCGAGGAAGGCGGCTTCGAGAACGAAGAGCAGGCCAATCGCGTGCTGACCCTGTTGATCCGTCTGTACAACAGCATCGTGCAGGAACTCGAAGCGCTGAGCTACCAGCCGATCTTCGGCGAGATCGACCCCTTCGAAGACGATGGCGAAGACAGCCCGCAAGCCGCCGATGAGGACCAAAACGAAGGCGAGACGGTGCTCAGCGCGCGCGGCTGGTGCGAGGGTTTTTCGCTCGGCGTCGATCTGCGCTCCGGCGTTTGGGAGGCGCGCATGCAGGGCGACCCGCAACTGCTCGACCTGCTCTCGCCGCTGATCGCGGTGGCCGCCCATGAAGGTCTGTTCGAAGTCGATCCTGGCGAGGAGATCGCCGAGCTGAGCGACGAAGAATTCGAAATCGCCCTGAACAGCGTCGCCGCTGCGGTCGCCGACGTGCAGCAATACTGGCGCAACCAGCCGGCCGGGCCGGAGGAAAATTTCCCGCCCAGCGAACCCGGCCAGCGCCCGCTGTTGCGCAAACGCGGCGGGCATTGGTTGCATTGAGCGGCCGGGAAAATGTTCTGGGGAACGGGGAACGGGGCAGAGCTTGCGCTCGACCTGGGCTGCGGTGCCCGCCGGGACTGCCCGCCAGGGTCAGGCCAGGGCGCGATGGCCGATGTCGTGGCGGAAAAAGCCGCCTTTGAGTTCGATCTGCGCGAGCGCGGCATAGGCGCGCGCGCGGGCGGCGGCCAGGTCTTCGCCGAGGGCGCAGACGCTGAGCACGCGCCCGCCGCTGCTGACGACGCGATCGCCTTCGACGCGGGTGCCGGCGTGGAATACCTTGCAATCCGGGCCGGGGTCGCGGCCTAGGCCGCCGACCGGATCGCCGCTGCGCGGTGCCTCGGGATAACCGTGCGCGGCCAGCACCACGCCCAGCGCTGGGCGCGGGTCCCATTCGGCCGCGGCCTGGTCGAGTCGGCCGGCGAGCGCGGCCTCGATCAGACCGAGCAGGTCCGAACGCAGACGCAGCAGCAAAGGTTGCGCCTCGGGATCGCCGAGCCGGGTGTTGAACTCCAGTACCTTGATCGCGCCATCCGCCGCGATCATCAGCCCGGCATAAAGGAAACCGCGAAATGGTGTGCCGGCCGCGGCCATGCCGGCCAGGGTCGGGCGGATCACCTGGGCCATCACCGCGGCGTCGATCGCCGCGCTGACCACCGGCGCCGGCGAGTACGCGCCCATGCCGCCGGTGTTCGGGCCGCGGTCGCCGTCGTCGCGGCGCTTGTGGTCCTGGCTGCTGGCCAAGGCCAGCGCGTGCTCGCCGTCGCACAGGGCGATGTAGCTCGCCTCCTCGCCGACCAGAAATGCCTCGATCACCACGCGCGCGCCCGGCGTCTGGAACATCGCGCTCAGCGCCGCCTCGGCCTCGGACAGCGCCATGGCAACCACCACGCCCTTGCCGGCGGCCAGGCCATCGGCCTTGATTACGATCGGAACACCCTGGCGGTGCAGGTAGTCGCGCGCCGCCGTCAGCTCAGTAAACACCCCGTAGGCCGCGGTCGGGATACCCTGCTCGTGCAGGAACTGTTTGGCGAAGGCCTTGGAGCCCTCGAGCCGGGCGGCGGCCTGGCTCGGCCCGAAGATGGACAGACCCTGCGCTGCGAAGCGATCGACGATACCAAGCACCAGCGGCAGTTCCGGGCCGACCACGGTCAGGTCGATGCGTTCGCGCTTCGCCAGCGCGACCAGCCTGTCCAGATCATCGACCGGGACCGCGACGTTGCGCAGCCCAGGCTCCCGTGCGGTGCCGGCGTTGCCGGGGGCCACCAGAACTTCGCTGACCCGCGCCGATTGCTTGAGTTTCCAGGCCAGCGCGTGTTCGCGCCCGCCGCCCCCGATAACCAGCAATTTCATGACCAGGACCCCATTTCAATGCCGGAAATGGCGGATGCCGGTGAACACCATGGCGATGCCATGGGCGTCGGCGCAGGCGATCGCTTCACGATCGCGCAGCGAGCCGCCAGGCTGGATCACGGCGCGGATGCCGGCCGCGGCGGCGGCCTCGATGCCGTCGGCGAACGGAAAGAACGCATCCGAGGCCAGCACCGCGCCAGGCACGGCAAGCCCGGCTTCCTCGGCCTTGATGCCGGCAATGCGGGCACTGATCACCCGGCTCATCTGGCCGGCGCCGATGCCGATGGTGCGCTGATCGCGGGCGTACACGATCGCGTTCGACTTGACCATCATCGCGACCCGCCAGGCAAACAGCAGATCGCGCAGCTCGGCCGCCTCCGGCGCGCGCGCGCTGACCACTTTGAGATGCTCTGGGCGTAGGTCGTCGCGGTCCTTATCCTGCACCAGCCAGGCTCCGTCGATGCGTTTGAAATCGCGCATTGGCGCAGCGGACGACGCGGCTGGCAAGGGCAGGCAGAGCAGGCGCACGTTGGGCTTGGCAGCAAAGGCCGCCTGCGCCTCCGCTTCGACCTGGGGCGCCAGCACCACTTCGACGAATTGGCGTTCCAGCACGCGTCGGGCGGTCGCGGCATCCACACTGCGATTGAAGGCGATGATGCCGCCGAACGCCGAAATCGGGTCGGTGCCATAGGCAAGATCGTAGGCGGCCGCGAGATCGTCGGCCAGCGCCACCCCGCAGGGATTGCCATGCTTGACGATGACGCAGGCCGGCCGCTCCGGGAACAGGGCGAGTGTGCTCCAGGCGGCATCGGCGTCGGCGAGGTTGTTGAACGAGAGTTGCTTGCCCTGCAAAACCGTCGCGCGGACGACCCCCCCGGTTTCACCAGCGGCGGCGTACACGGCCGCGCTTTGATGCGGGTTTTCGCCGTAACGCAAGGTTTGCACCCGTTGCAGCCGCGGATGCAGGCTCGGCGGCCAGCTGTCCGACTCGGCTTCTGCGTGCAGCCCCAACCATTCGGCAATCATGCCGTCATAGTCTGCGGTGTGGGCAAACACTTTGGCCGCGAGCCGGCGGCGGTCGCCAAGATTGTTGCCGCCTCCGGCCAGGGCCGCGATATAGGCCGGGTAGTCGGCCGGGTCGCACAAGACACTCAGGCGTTCGTGGTTCTTGGCCGCCGCCCGCAGCATCGCCGGCCCACCGATGTCGATGTTCTCGATCGCTTCGGCCAGGCTTACCCCGGCCCTGGCCACGGTCGCAGCGAACGGATACAGGTTGACCACCAAGAGATCGATCGCGACGATGCCGTGCTCGGCCATCACCGCATCGTCCTGGCCGGCACGCCCGAGCAGGCCGCCATGCACGCGCGGGTGCAAGGTTTTGACCCGGCCATCCATGATCTCGGGGAAACCGGTGAGCGCGCTTACCTCGCCTACCGCCAAGCCGGCCCCGCGCAGCGCAGCAGCGGTGCCGCCGGTGGAGATCAGTTCGACCCCCGCCGCAGCCAGTGCGCGGGCCAGTTCGATCAAGCCGGTCTTGTCCGAACAAGATAGCAGGGCACGGCGCGGCAACTGTGGTGCGGTATTGGGCATGGCGGGTCCGACAACCAACGGGGAAACGGGGAACGGGGCGGCGCCGAGGGGGAATCGCTTAGGGCCGTGCCCTATGCCCAGCGCGGACCGCCGACAACTCGGGAGCCGGCCACCGACCGCTACCCATCCCGACGACTGCAGTGGCGAACTTCACAGCCGGTGCTGGCCGAGCTTTTTGCGCAGCGTCGCGCGGCTGATGCCGAGCAGCTCGGCAGCGCGGCTGTGGTTGCCCTGGGTGTGGCGCAGAACCTCGCTCAGCATCGGCGCCTCGACTTCGGACAGCACCAGCCGGTAGAGATCGCAGGCAGTCTCGCTGCCAGCGCTGTGCAGATAACTGCGCAGGGTACGGGCCACGCATTCGTTCAGCGCCGGAATAGCGGTCTCGGCGACGGTCGTCGCGCCGATCGACACGGCGGTCGGAGAAGCGGTGGGGGCGATCATCGAAGATTATTCTGGTTGATGGGTCGAGCCGGCACAGGGCAGGAACGATGCCGGCGAACGCGCAGTGTAGCGTCGCCGGGCGCGGCCGTCAGCGCGATTTTTCGATCGCTTGCTTTTCAATGACCAAGCCGAACAAAACTCGGAACCGTATCAAAAGCTCTCGCTATACTGCGGTCCGGCTTGAACTTATCCGATCAAGGCGCTGGTGCCGCCCCGCAACCAACGGGCCGGTCGGCATCCGGAAGGAATGGCCAACCGGGCCGCTGCGGCCGGGTTTGTCGCGCCGGTCGGGCGCTGCCATCTGCCAAAGGCGACGGTGGCCCCGGCCTACGTCCTGAGGGTCAATCTGCGGGAGCTCGTCCATGTTGTGGATCAAATCGCTGCACATCATCTTCGTCGTAGCCTGGTTCGCCGGTCTGTTCTATCTCCCGCGCCTGTTTGTCTACCACGCCGATGCCAGCGACCCGATCTCCCACGATCGTTTCGTGGTGATGGAGCGACGATTGCTGATGCTTACCAGCCTGGCTGCGGTACTGGCGCTGGCGTTCGGGGCAATGCTGGCCGGAATCTGGCTCAAGTCCGGCTGGATGCACGCCAAACTGGCGCTGGTGCTGGTCCTGCTTGGCTACCACCACTCGCTGGCCAAGCTGGCCCGGGCATTCCGCGAGGGTCGCAATACCCGCAGCGCAAAGTGGTTCCGGGTGTACAACGAAGTGCCAACCCTGCTGTTGGTCGCGATCGTCATTCTGGTCACGGTCAAGCCGTTCTGAGCGTGGCGTCGGCCCCCGCGTTGATATAGTGCGATCGCTCCGTCGAGACAGTGACCATGGCACACCCGGAAGCATCCGAACAAAGCGCCGAACTCAGGCAGGCTTTCCTGAAGCATCTGCCCAAGCGCATGGACACCTTGGTGCGTCGCGGCCAGCGGCTGCTGATCGGCGGCTGGGATATCAATACGCTGATCCGCCTGTACCAGGAAGTCCAGACACTGGCCGGCGCTTGCGGGCGCTACGGCATCCTCGATGCGGGCGAACTGTTGTTCGGTATCGAGCGGATGCTGGCGCCGTCGATCCAGCAGGTGCAGTTGCCGGATGAGGAAGCGACGCGCAATTTCGGCAAACTGTTGAATGCGCTGGCCGGCCTGGTGGCGCGATCGGGGGCGCCTTCGCTGCCAGCACTGGCCGCTCTGGGCACCGGCACCGGCCGCCAGGATCCGGATCGTGCCCGCTACCCAAATGCGGTCAGTCCGCCGCCGCGCTACTGGCAGCGCTGGCGCAATGCGCCGCTGCCAACCGGGGCCAGTCTGGCCGCCAGTCCGGCAATCGTCGCGGCCGAGCCGCGCGCAGCCGAGCCTGCCGGTGCGCACGCACCGACACCCCCGCGTCCGCCGACCCCGGCGCCGGTCGCGACAACGGCGCCGGCGCGAACCACGCCACAGGCAGCGAGCCCGCAGGAAAAACGCATCCTGCATTTGTCCGTCAACGATGCCCTGGCGCAGTTCATTGATCGCGAACTCGCAGCCGAAAATTATCCCCTGGAGATGCTCGAAAGCATCGACGAACTCAAGGAATATCTGAGCGCCTTCGCGCCCGCGATGGTGATTGTCGATGCTGCGTTCGGTGAGGGTATCGAGACCATTGGCGAGGCACTGCGCCTGGTCCGCAGCCGCGCCACCGGCCGGGTCGCGCTGGTGGTGCTGTCGACAAGCGCGGACATCGCAGTGCGGTTGCGTGCGATGCGCGCTGGCGCCGACGCCTTCATCGCCCTGCCGCAGCCCGAATCCGAAGTGATTGCGCGCATCCGCGAACTGCTCGATGCCGACAGCAAGGACCCGTATCGGGTACTGATCATCGAAGACGATCGCTCGCAGGCGATGTTTGCCGAGTCGATCCTGCGCAAGGCCGGCATGCTGACCCGCTCGGTGCACGATCCGCTGACCGCGCTGGCCGAGCTCGACGGTTTCGATCCGGAATTGATCCTGATGGATCTGTACATGCCGGATTGCGATGGCATGGAGCTGACCACACTGATCCGCGAACGCGAAGCCTTCGTCAACGTGCCGATCGTATTCCTGTCCGGCGAGCACGACGAGGAAAAGCGCTTCGATGCGCTGTCCGCCGGTGGCGACGATTACCTGGAAAAACCGATTCGCCCGAAGCACCTGATTTCGGCGGTGACCAATCGGGTACGCCGCACCCGCGCCAACCAACGCCGCCAGGTCGCGCACAACCCGCAGGACCCGATGACCGGTCTGTACGATCGCGCGCATGTGCTGGATCGGGTCAGCGAGGCCATGGCCCAGGACGACCTGACCCAGGGCGGCGTGCTGTTCCTGCTCCTCGAAGGCGCGCAGGCGGTGCGCGAACAGGTCGGGTTGCTGGCATTCGATCAACTGGTCGGCCAGGCCGGCGCCTTCCTGGCACAACGGGTGCCGAAAACCGCGCTGCCGGCACGCTATGGCGACACCAGCTTCTTCCTGCTGGTGCCCGATGCCGATGAAGCCGCCATGCTCGCACTCGCGGCCAATATCCATCAGGCCTTCGTCGAGCACCTGTTCGAGCTGGGCGAGCGCAGCACGTCGCTAGCGGTGAGCGTGGGCGCCGCCCTGTTTGCGCAAAACTTCGGCGATGCCGCGGACGTGCTGAATGCGGCCGAGCGTGCCTGTGCCCAGGCGCGCAGCAGTCCGGATCGCAAGGTGGCGCTGTATCACGCTCCGGTCGATAGCGCCGAAGGCGACGAGACCGGGGTGGTCGAACTGATCCGCAATGCGCTCAAGCACGATCAATTCCAGTTGTTGTTCCAGCCGATCGCCGCCCTGCGCGGCAGCGGCGACGCGCAGTTCGAAGTGCTGCTGCGGCTGCGCGGCGACGGTGGCAAGTTGTATACCGGATCGGCACTGATGCCGATCGCGGAACGCGCCGGTCTGGTCCAGGGCATCGATCGCTGGGTGCTGTCGCGGGCGCTGATGGTGATCAGCGAACGCGCCCGCGATGGTCAGGTCGTGCACTTGTTTGTCAGCCAATCGATCGACAGCGCGGCCGACCCGCAACGCGCCAGCTGGCTCAAACAGATGATCGATACCCGCGGCGCCAGTGCCAGGCAACTGGTGCTGCAATTGCGCGCGCCGGATGCGGTCGCCCGGGTGCGCCAGACCGCAACCTTTGTCGAACAGATCAAGGCGCTCGGGGTGCAGGTCTGCTTCACCCAGTTCGAGCCGACCATGGCCAATTTCCAGATGTTGCAGCACATCCCGGTGGATCTGATCAAGATCGCGCCGCGCTTTACCGGCAGCGAAGGCCAGAACCCCAAGGTGCGGGCCGAGCTGCGCCAGACCATCACCACCGCGCGGGAACACGGGGTGCGCGTGGTCGCGCCGCGGGTCGAGGACGCGCAGTGTGCTGCGGCACTGTGGAGCACAGGTGTCGACTATATTCAGGGCAACTTCGTGCAGGCGGCGACCCAGGAACTTAACTTCGATTTCGCCGCTGCGGCCATGTGATCAGGGAGCAGTAACCGGTATGTCCCAAGCTGAAGTTTCGCCATTCGAAAACCTTGCCCCTCCGCGGGTGCCGCCGTGGCTGTGGCTGCTGACGCCCCTCGGCATGGCGGCGGCGTTGCTGGCCAGTCCGTTGGCGACAGTGTCGAGGACGGTGCAGCTCGCCGCCGCCGCCGTCGCTGTGGTCTGCCTGGCGCTGGTCGCGTTCGGCTTCGTGCGGGCGGTCGGCTGCTGGCGGCGGGAGCTTGCTGCACTCAACCAGACCTTGGGTTCGTCCACCGGCGCGACCAACGCCGGGCCGACGACGGGTGCCGCCGGCAGGCAGCCGCCGGCGGCCGGAGAAGCCGCCGCGCTCAAGGCCGAACTCGAACGCCTGCGGGCCACCGAGCGCGAGCTGACCGCGGCCAAGCAGGCGGCCGAAGCGGCGATGATGGCCAAGGGCGAATTTCTGGCCACCATGAGCCATGAAATCCGAACCCCGTTGAACGGCATCATCCCCTTGCTCGATCTGGTCATGGGCACGCAACTGGCGCCGGATCAGCGCGAATACATTGGCACGGCCTTCGCTTCGGCCAAACAACTGTTGTCGATCGTCGACGACATTCTCGATTTCTCCAAACTCGATGCAAACAAGCTGGAGCTCGAAACCGTTGGTCTGAATATCAAGGAGCTGGTCGATTCGGTAACCCGCTTGATGGGCCGGGCGGCCGAGAGCAAGGGGCTCAAGTTGACCGTGGCGATCGATCCCAACGTGCGCCTGGCGGCGCGCGGCGACGCTACCCGGCTGCGCCAGGTGCTGACCAATCTGGTCAGCAATGCGATCAAGTTCACCGAGCGCGGCGGCATCGTCGTGCAGGTGACCAAGCGCTCCGAGAACCGCACCCACACCGAACTGCTGTTCGCAGTCAAGGACAGCGGCATCGGCATCGCGGCCGCGGCGCAGGGCAAGCTGTTCAAGGAATTCAGCCAGGCCGACAACTCGACCACGCGCAGTTTCGGCGGCACCGGCCTCGGCCTGTCGATCTGCAAACGCATCGTCGAACTGATGGGTGGCCAGATCGGGGTCAAGTCCGAACTCGGGCGCGGTTCGATCTTCTGGTTCACGGTGCCGCTCGGCAAGGCGGTCGGTGACGTGCAGCCCGGCCGCAGCGAAATCGAAAACGCCCGCGCACTGGTGGTCAGCGGCGACCAGGCGATGCTGCAACGGCTGTCGGCCCTGCTCGGCCAGTGGCAGATGCAGGTGGTCGCAAACAACGTCGCCGCCGATGTGGTGAGCAAGATCAAGAATGTCAGCAGCGGCAATTATGCCTTCGACTTCCTGCTGCTGGATTTCGGTTCGATGCGCGCCACTGCGCTCGCGGTATTGCGCGGGGTGTTGCGCGAGCCGGGTTTAGATAACCTGCACATCGTGTTCCTGAGCGGCGACGACCAGTTGCCGGACGAAGCGCGGCTGGCTCCGCGCAGCAGCGTGGTCCAGCGCGCGTTCGCCGACCAGGAGTTGCGCGCCGCGCTGGTCGGCCTGCTGTTGCCGGAAACCTCGGGACAACCGGCCGAGCGCCTGGTCGGCAGCGCGCCCCTGGTGGCTCCCGATCCAATCGCGGCGGCGCCGCAGGCACCGACCACGGCCGCCGGGGTCGGCGGGCATGTGTTGCTGGTCGAAGACAATCCGGTCAACCGGCAGGTTGCGCAGCGGCTGCTGAGCCTGATCGGAGTGAGCTTCGAGAGCGCCGAGCACGGCCGTGAGTGCGTCGACAAAGCCTTGGCGACCGCGTTCGACGCCGTGCTGATGGACTGCCAGATGCCGGTGATGGACGGCTACACCGCCACCCGCACCCTGCGCAAATTGCAGGAAGAAGGCAAGATCGGCGCCTTGCCGATCATCGCCATGACCGCCAATGCCATGGTCGGCGACCGCGAGAAGTGTCTGGCCGCGGGCATGGACGACTATATGAGCAAGCCGCTCAACCGCGGTCTGATCGAGCAGATGCTGCGCAAGTGGTTACCGGCCGGCGCGCGCTCGCGCGGCGGCGGACAAGCCGAGGCGCGGCGCCTTGGCGCGACGGCAATGGCAGCACCGGCGGTGACCGCGGCGGCGCCGGTGGTGCGGGCCTCCGGTGCGGCAATCGATGCGCGCGTGGTAGGCGACCTGGTCGAGCTGATGGGCAGCGATTTCCAGGATCTGGTGCAGGTCTATCTGGAAGATACGCCGAGCAATCTGCAACTGCTCGAGCGCGCCGCGCGCAGCAACGACATCGATGCCCTGATCGCGCCCTCGCATTCGCTCAAGTCGACCAGCGCCAATCTGGGTGCGCTGCTGCTGTCGGAGATGGCCAAGCGGATCGAACAGGGCGCGCGCTCTGGCGACCTGTCCGATCCGGTGCTTTCGGTGTCGCAGTTGCAGAGCGAATTCCTGCGCGTATCGGCGCAGTTGCGCGGCATGTTGCAGCCCGGTTGAGCCGGCTGCAACCGGCGGTGATCGGCACGCTGCGCGCTTGCCGATCCTGCGCATCGACGTCGGGTGCCGGTGCCTTTCTGGGTTGGCGGTAGATCGGCCAACGTATATACTTATCCGTATCTACTTCACCCGGTGACCGAATGACCATCGCAAGGATCTTCAAGTCGGGCAATAGTCAGGCGGTACGATTGCCAAAGCAGTTTCGCCTGCAGGCGTCGGAGGTGGAAATCTTTCGGCGCGGGGATGAAATAGTCCTGAAGGAAAAGGGTAAGGGTATGGCCAGTGCATTTCATCTGCTCGCCGACCTGCCCGATGATTTTTTTGGCGATGGGCGCAAGGACCAACCGCCACAAAAGAGAAAGGGCTTATAGCGGTGACGCGCTATCTGCTCGACACCAATATCTGCATCTACATTCGCCAGAAGCGTCCGCCGGCGGTGCTGGCACGCTTCGAAAAGCTCAAGGCCGGCGAAGCGGCGCTGTCGGTGGTCAGCTACGGAGAGTTGCTGTACGGCGCGGCAAAAAGCCGGCAACCGGAGCTAGCGCTTGCGCGCTTGGCGGATGTGGTTTCGCTGCTGCCGGTGCTGGAGCTTCCGGTACGTGCCGGAGCGGTGTACGGCGAGATCAGGTCGCACCTGGAAAAGCGCGGTGAGGTCATCGGCGGCAACGACCTGTGGATCGCGGCCCACGCCAAGGTGCTTGGCCTGATTCTGGTCACCAACAACGAAGGCGAGTTCAAGCGCGTGCCGGGATTGAAAGTCCAGAATTGGGCGGCTGGCGCCTGAGGTTCGAGCCCGAGCTGCTCAGGGCTCAAGCGCGCATCAGGGTGGACTTGCCGAACAGGCTCTCGACCAGATCGACCGCGAGCAGGGCGGTGCGGTTGTGCTCGTCGAAGGCTGGGTTGAGTTCGACGATGTCGAGCGAGCCGAGCCGGCCGCGGTCGGCGATCATTTCCATGACCAACTGCGCCTCACGGTAATTCGGCCCGCCGCGCACCGTGGTGCCGACGCCAGGGGCGATTTCCGGGTCGAGAAAATCGATGTCGAAGCTGACGTGTAGGTGGGTGTCGGCATCGACCTCGGCCAGCGCTTCTTCGAGCGCGCGCTTGATGCCGATCTCGTCGATATAGCGCATGTCGTAGATATCGAGCCCATGCTGGTGTACCAGGCGGCGCTCGCCGTCGTCGACCGAACGGATGCCGATCTGGCGGATCTGACTGGCGCTGATCGCTGGCGAGTGCTCGCCGAGCCCGGTCAGTTGCAGAGGCCCGATGCCGCACAGGCAGGCGACCGGCATGCCGTGGATATTGCCGGAAGGGGTCAGGGTCGAGGTGTTGAAATCAGCGTGCGCGTCCAGCCACAGCACCAGCAGCTTGCGGCCAGACTGTCGGCACCAGTCGGCAACCGCGCTGATCGAACCCAGGCCCAGGCAGTGGTCGCCGCCGAGCAGGATCGGCAGGCGGCCAGCGACCAGGGCGGCGTGTATCGCGGCATACACCGCCTGGTTCCAGGCGATCACTTCGGGCAGGTGGCGATAACCTTCGACCGGCGGCTGCCAGGGGTTGGGCGGGCCGCTCAGGTTGCCGAAGTCCTCGACATCGAGACCACGCCCGCGCAGCGCCTCGGTCAGGCCGGCGACGCGCAAGGCCTCCGGGCCCATCGAGGCGCCGCGGTGGCCGGCGCCGATGTCGGTGGGCGCGCCAATCAGTCGGATCGTGGTCATGGCGACTCTGCAGGCAGGGGCGCAAAGGATAACCCAAGCCGCCCAGCGAGGCCTCGCGGTCCACCGCATCGACCAGCACGGTTTGCCTCAGGCTGGTGGCGGCTGCGGCGGTTCGGCCAGGATCGCGTCGAAGCAATCCAGTACCCGCTTCATGATCTTGGCAAAGTTCTGGATGCGAACGCCGTCCATCGCCGCCGGTACCAGCAGATTATGATCGGCTTCAATCTGCGCGCAGGCAGTGCGGGCGGCCTCGCCCAGCGCCACGAAACCATAGGCTCCGGCCGAACCGGATAGCCGATCGAGCATACCTTGCAGCAGCACCCGATTGACGGTCATCTCTCCCGGCACCTGGCTTGCCTGGTACACCCGTTCGATCTCGGCCCGTTTTTCGGGAAGCGCGACAAGGTAGCGTTGGGTCAGGGCGGTGAGCGCCGGTTCCATGGTGTTGCGGGAGTTCGGATCAAGGGTCTGACAAGCTAGCACCGGGCCTGCGCCTCGGGCTGTAAACATTGATAGATACGACCTGGGCACCGGCGACCCGCGGCGGGCGGCCCGCCAGCGTGGCCGAATGACCGGCCGGCGGCGTTGGATGTCCGCCGGAGCATGGACAGCGCCGGCCGACGGCAATAAGGTCGGGGTTGGCAAACGCTATTGGAGCGGCTATGGCCCGGCAACCCTTGAGCATCTCGCGCGCCTTGCTGGCGCTGATCCTGATCTTTCCATTGCCCGGCGCCGCGGCCGCCGCGCCGTCGACCGAAACGGGCTCGCCGCCGGAGATTACCGCTGCGACGCGGGGCTTGACCCGCGTTGCCGGCCTGTTCGATGTATACCGTGATGACGCAGCGGGTCGGGTCCTCATGGCGGTGCCGCTGGACGAAACGCCCTTCCTGCTGGCCAGTTCGCTGCCCTGGGGTCTGGGCTCCAATGATGTCGGATTGGATCGCGGGCAGTCCGGCGAAACCCGGTTGGTGCATTTTCAACGCGTGGGCAAACGCCTGTTCCTGATCCAGCAGAACCCGCGTTTCGTCGCCAACAGCGCCGATCCGGACGAGCGCCGCGCCGCCACCGAAGCCTTCGCCGAATCGGTGTTGTGGGCGGGCGAGATTCTCGCCGAACAGGCCGGACCAGCCGCTTCGGTGCTGGTCGATATCAGCCCACTGCTGCTGCTTGACCTGCACGGCATCGGCGAGCGTCTGGCCCAGTCCGGGCAGGGCCGCTACCAGATCGATGCCGGCCGCAGCGCCGCCCTGCCGGCGCAGGCCCGAAGTTTTCCCGACAATACCGAGTTGGAAGCCCTGCTGACCTTTGCCGGCGCCGGCGAAGGCGAATTCGTCCGCGCGGTGGCGCCCAGCCCGACCAGCCTGACCGTGCGCCAGCACCTGAGCCTGGTGCGCCTGCCCGGCCCGGGTTTCGTGCCGCGTCGCTACCATCCCGGCTCCGGCGGCTTCAGTACCGGCTACAGCGATTTCGCGCGCCCGCTTGCGGCCAGCTTGGATCAGCGCTGGCAGCCGCGTTTCCGCCTGGAAAAAACCGACCCGAACGCGGCCCTGTCGACGGTCAAAAAACCGATCGTGTTCTATCTCGACCGCGGCACCCCGGAGCCGGTCCGTCAGGCCCTGCTCGATGGCGCCAACGGTTGGCAGGGCGCTTTTGAACAGGCTGGATTCAAGGACGCGTTCCGGGTCGAACTGCTGCCGCCCGACGTCGATCCGATGGATATCCGCTACAACATGATCCACTGGGCGCACCGCCAGACCCGCGGCTGGTCCTATGGCGCCGCCCTGATCGATCCGCGCAGCGGCGAAATCATCAAGGGCGTGGTCACCCTGGGCTCGCAGCGCGTGCGCCAGGACATCCTGATCGCCGAGACCCTGCTCGCGCCCTATGCCGGCGGCGCAGCCGCAGGGCTGGCCGCAGAAGCCGAACAGGCGGCGCTGGCGCGGCTGCGGCAGTTGGCCGCGCACGAGGTTGGGCACGCGCTCGGCTTCGCCCACAACTTTGCCGCCAGCCGTCAGGGCAATGGCTCGGTGATGGACTATCCGCATCCGTTGATCGCCATGGATGCCGACGGCATCCACCTCAATCAGGCCTACGGCGAAGGCATCGGACCCTGGGATCGGTTCCTGGTCGCGCACGCCTACACGCCGTTTGCGCCCAGCGAAGAGACCGAAGCACTGGCGCGGCTGCGCGCCGCCATTGCCGCGCGCGGCCTGCGCTATGTCAGCGACGCCGATGCCCGCGCAGCGGGCGATGCCGAGCCGGATGGGCTGCTGTGGGATTTTGGCGCCGACGCCCTGCCGGCGTTCGCGCACATCCTCGCGGTACGGCGCAGCGCCCTGGCTCGGTTCGGCCAGGGCGTGCTGCCGGCGGATCGCCAAAGCGGCGAACTGGAAGCGCGGCTGGTGCCGCTGTATTTGCTGCACCGCTACCAGACCGAAGCGGTCGCGCGGCTGATCGCCGGTGTGCATTACGATTCCGCCCTGGCCGGCGCGGACTATCCCGCGCCGACGCCGGTGGCCGCCGGCCGCCAGCGCCAGGCGTTCCAAGCGGTGCTCGCCACGCTCAGCGCCGAACATCTGGCACTCCCGGCCAGCGTGCTCGATCGGCTGACCCCGCCGGCCGCCGACTACGCCCGCGACCGCGACTATTTCGCCACCGCGATGGCGCCGTTGTTCGATCCGCTGGCCGCAGCCGAGGCCGCCACCGCCAACACCAGCCAGTTCCTGTTCGCCCCGGCCCGGCTCAACCGTCTGGCCTGGCAACACGCCCGCGACCCCGAGCAACCCGGCCTGGGCGAACTGCTGGACGCGGTGTTCAAGGCCAGTTGGCAGCGCGGTCCGCTGCCGGACACGCTGGTCGCCGGCAGTGCGGTGCAGCTCGCGGCCAACTGGACTGTGCTCGACCGTCTGCTCGCGGTACTCGACGACAACCGGCTGCATGCCCAGGTCGCCGCCGAACTGCGCCAGGCGCTGGCCGGCTGGCAGCGGCAATTGGGTGAACGTCCGCGCCGTGGTGGCGATCCGGTGGTCGCCGCCTCGCGCGCCGAGGCCGCCGCCCTGATCGCCCGCTATCTGGCCGATCCGGCCACGGTCAGACGACCGGCAGCAGCGGTGATTCCGCCGGGGGCGCCGATCTAAGCGCGGGATGGCAATGTTCCACCACGCTGCCGAGCCGCTCCGCCATCGCCGCCGGGTCCTGCCCATGGCCGAGATCGGCGAGCAGCGGCACGCGGATACGGTCGGCGATGCTTGTCAGCACGCGATCGGCCGCCGGCAGGTCGGGCTCGATGCGGTTGGCGATAAAGCCGACCAGATTCAGGCCATCCGCTTGGATCGCAGCGGCACTGAGCAGGGCGTGGTTGATCGCGCCCAAACGGATGCCGACCACCAGGATCACCGGCAGGCCGAGCGCGCGTACCAGATCGGCCTGCATCAGGGATGGCGACAGCGGCACCGCCCAGCCGCCCACGCCTTCTACCACCAGCCAGTCGGCCTCGGCGGCGAGCGCGGCGTGCGCGGCCAGGATCGGCGCCAGCTCGATCTCCACCCCGGCCTGCGCCGCGGCCAGATGCGGCGCGATCGCCGGTGCGAACCGGAACGGGTTGACCCGTTCGGGATCAAGTGCCACACCGGCGGCGGCAATCAGCTGCTCGACGTCTTCATTCACCCAGTGGCCACAACGCAGCTCGGCGCCGCTCGCCACCGGCTTCATGCCAAGCGCGCGCAGTCCGGCCCGTCGGCCGGCCAGCACCAGCGCCGAAGCCACCCGGGTCTTGCCGACCCCGGTATCGGTGCCGGTGATGAATACGCTGCTGGCCGGCCTGGTCATCACGGTTCGATGCGAAACCCTGGGAACGCGAAGAATAGAACAGGCGCGCATCGTCGATCAGCAAACCCACCGAACAAGTTTGGCGCTCTCATCGGGCCTAGGCTGCAACGGCACCCGTGCCGAACCGCCCTGCCGAACGCGCCGCTCGCATCCGTACGGTGCTCCAGCCTGCAATCCCTCAGAACCACCCTGGTGCAGCCGGTCCAGCCCAACGCGGTTTAGCTGTCGCGCCTTTCGGGCCGTGCATCGCGCCATGGGTGTTGTTATGCTGACGCCTGAAGACAGACGCTTATCCTTAGCTGTCTCCGCCCGCGGTAGTTGACATAAATACGTGAAGCGTGGTAGCGGCTGTCGCAACTTAAGGCTCGCCATCGCCGCATTGAACTATTAGGCTAGCCAAGCAATCTCATACCGCATCGAATCGTCGACGGAAGACTTATGAGTCACTTCGCCAACATACTTGATGGCTTCGCAAGCATCCTTGAGCTTCCGACTCAAGGCAGGCGTAAATACGTGCTCAACGACAATGGTTTTGTCGATGACCGGAAGAACCTGCGGTCAGACGTCAAAATTGTTGGCCGCGACCTGAGAGAAGGACTGAGGAAGTATGGGCAATCGAGCCGTTCACGCGAAGGCTACAAACAAGGAGGGTGACCAGCTCACCCTTCAGTCCCAAGAGACGGACTCACCGATACTTCCGGTAGCACAACTGGAACTTCTGCACTCGTTTCGCCCTGATCTGGTCGATTTTGTAATTTAGCAGACCAGGGCTGAGGCGGATTTTCGTCGTGCCGGAGAAACGCGTTTGAACAGGTATATTTTCGTAGAGCGCATTCTCGGCCAGGTGCTCGCCATGGCCGTCGCGGCACTTGGAATAGGTGGCGGACTGTACGCCGGACTCCACGGGCAGCCGTGGCTTGGTGGCACCATTGCCTCTGTCACTGTCGGCACTCTTGCCGTGGCCTTTCTGCATAGAAATCGGCAATCGCGTAGCGACTCACCCGCTAAGAAGAAGGGCGACGGCTAACGAATAAGCTCGGATCGTGCGCAGCCGCGATCTGAACCATTTGTTGGACGGTAACGGGATGGCTCGGGAGATCGTGCGGCAGCTCGTGCGGCAGATCGTGCGGGACACCCACTTTCCTGCAAAGACCGAGACACGGCGAATCCGGCCAGATGGCTGACGCAAGTACGGGAGAATTAAAAATTGTGGGTGTCCCGGGCTCCCCCCGGACGACACTTGCCGAAGTCCTCATGCGCACCGAGGAATCGCCCGCAGTCTTTCCCATTCACCAGGAGCACACGATGCCCAAACTCAATCTCGACTCGCTCCCGCAGAGCAACCGCACCGGCTACCCCGCGCCCTTCGACCAAGCGGTGCAGGGGCGCTGGTATCGGCGTCTTGCCGAGCCAGCCGGTCTGACCCGGATGGGTGCCAGTCATGTGGTGCTCAAGCCCGGCGCGTGGTCCTCCCAGCGCCATTGGCACGCCGAGGAAGACGAACTGCTGGTGATGATCTCGGGCGAAGCGGTGCTGGCGGAAGACGAGGGCGAAACCGTGCTGCGCGCGGGCGATATCGCCGCCTGGCCGAAGGGCGTGCGCAACGGCCATCACCTGCAAAATCGCAGCGACCGCGATTGCGTCTTCGTCGCCATCAGCGCCGGCGATCGCCACAAGGATCATGGCGAATATCCCGACATCGACCTGCTGTTCGACGCGGAAGGCTACGCGCGCAAGGACGGGTCGCGTTATCCCGCCAAGAGAACGCCCTGATCGGCGATAGCGACATTGGCGCAGTGGCAGCGCGATTGACGGCGTGCAGCGCCGGGTAGGCTGCATCGGCGAGATTGTGGGTGTCCCGCAGTGTTTGGGACGACGGCACGAGATGCTCACTATTCCGGTACAGACCGAAACGGGAAGAATCCAGACAGATGGCTATGGTGAGTCCAGGGGATTCCAGAATTGTGGGTGTCCTGGGCTTCTCTGGTGATGATCTCGGGCGAAGCGGTGCTGGTGGAAGACGAGGGCGAAGCCGGGCTGCACGCGGGCGATGTCGCCGCCTGGCCGAAGGGCGTGCGCAACGGCCATCACCTGCAAAATCGCAGCGACCGCGATTGCGTCTTCGTCGCCATCAGCGCCGGCGATCGCCACAAGGATCATGGCGAATATCCCGACATCGACATGGTGTTCGACGCGGAAGGCTATGCGCGCAAGGATGGGTCGCGTTATCCCGCCAAGAGAACGCCCTGATCGGCGATAGCGACATTGGCGCAGTGGCAGCGCGATTGACGGCGTGCAGCGCCAGGTAGGCTGCATCGGCGAGATTGTGGGTGTCCTGCGGTGTTCTGGCAAGACGGCCATTCCCCACCTTTGGAGGGGTACGCCGTAGGCGGGTATTCCCCTCCGTTGGAAGGGAATAACTGCTGGATCAGCCATCTTTATGGGTCTTAAGCGCGTCCAGTTTCCGCGCTTGCGCGGCGATCAGCTCGTCCACTGAACTCAAGCATTCGGCGATTGTGTGTTGTTCCTCCTTTTCAGGATAGATAAGCATCATGCTCGAGTGTTCCGAGCGTCACCCTCACCACCAACCACAGCGGTTGCCCCAAGGCGTCTCAGGTACCTGCAATGCGGTGCGACAGTAGCCCCGGATCGCTCGTTGCCAACCCTTCGGCCAGCCACTGTGCTTGGTCGTAGACGTAGCCGGGGAACTCGCGTTCCAGCGTCGTCTCACACAACAAGATTCGCCGCACCAGGTTTGCCAGAGGGTGAAGTTCAGTGATGCTGCGGACTTCGATCGGTGCCACGATGGTAACGAAACGACACCATGCCAACTGTTCAACCTTGATCGACGGCGCGACAGAGAACTCCGCCTCCCTGGATAGTCGCGCCTCCTCGCAGCGCAAGGCTTCGTACCATGCACTTTCGCCGGGGCGATGCGTTGTGGTGTAGCTGACGATCTTTTTTCGGCTGCGACCGAGCTTCTTGTACTTCTTTTCGGCACCGCTGAAGAGGCCGCCTTCGATCTTCTCGTACAGGTGGCTGGTTGCCAGCTGTGCCGCTTCGCCGATCAAGTCCTGATAGACATGGCGCGGATGCCGCCATGCAACCGCGATGCGTATCCCGCCGAGAACGAATTGCACGTCGTCCCACCAGGACAGGCCATCTGGCGCGATCTCGCCATAGTCGTGCCGGACGAGGATGCCACCCTCAAATTGCCCGCCCGAATGGTTTCGGTGGTACTGCCGTGCCTTGCGACGGAGCCTCTCAAATCGGCGGTTTTTCATGGTGGTCGCTGTGCCAGGTTGCGATTAAGGCTGAGGTTGTGCTTGGTGCATTCTCGCAAATAGCGTGCTTACTGGCAGTCTTCCCAAATGGGCTATCTTCGACTCAAAGCGAGTAAGTCACCTTGGTGCCGTCGAGTGTGATGATACCGTCCTGCTGCAGCGTCGCGATCAGCTCGGCGAGCGCGTCATCCGACAGGGCAGGCTTGAACCACGGCTTCAGCGACGAGCTGAGCGTCTTCAATGTTCTCGGGCGGGCGGCCTTCAATCCCACCAGTCGCTCTCGGGCCTCTTGTGATTTGGAATGCTGCGCGGCGGAAGCGACCGGTTTTACCGGCGCCGACGTCGCCGTCGAAGCCTTCTTGGCAGGAGCTTTGTCTGGAGTCTCCTTGGCCGGTGTCGAACACTGGACACCCGAACACTGGACACCCACTTTTCGAAGATTGGCGAACGCTGCTGAGAGTTCAGAGCCGAATTCTCTGGAAACTTTTGGAAGCGTGGGTGTCCTGGCCTGTACTGACCTGATGCGCGGAAAGATCAACCTGTTCGGCCTCGATGCGTTGGTGAACATGGCGGCGGCTGCCGGTCTTCACATCGAAATGCGGGTACTCGAAGCCGCTTGAATTTTTTGCATACCACGCACGAGGTCTCCGAGCTTGACAACGACTCCTGCGCGTTTCGACTCCGCTCACCAAGCAACAGTTCACTTGGTTCAGTGGTCGACTGCTCGCGTTGCGGTCTGTCGGGATTGTGGGGGTCCAGATATCGCCTGCTATGCTGGCACGACAGATAAACGCAGATCGTTAGATAGCATGGCTACCTCCGCAGTGCAGTCCCTCAAGCTCTCAATCGTAGGCGCCTTGGGCCTGTCAAAAGATGCGCTTCACATTCACGTTGGTCTACTGGCGTTTATATTTGCCGCGCTTGTCTTCCGTAAGCCGTTTCACTCCTTTGCGCCCTGGCTCAGCGCAGCTTCGGCTGCCGTCATCATCGAGGCGATGGACGCGTACGACGATCTGCGCAGTTTTGGTTTGTGGCGGTGGGAAGCGAGCCTCCACGACATCGCCAACACGTTGCTCTGGCCCACGCTGTTAGCGTTGCTTTTCCGAGCGAGAGCACTTCGGCAACGGGTCTGCCAGACTGCACAGGACACCCACTTTTCCGGAACAGAATGAAACGGGAAGAATCCAGACAGATGGCTAAGGTGAGATCAGAAGATTCCGGAATTGTGGGTGTCCTGGGCTTTGGTGTGCCTACACCGACGCCCAACCCGGCAGTCGAGGGGAGCTTCGCGATAAGGCCGCTCGCCCCCTCACTTCTACGTTAGGCGGCAGCTATCACTGTCGCGGAGTTTCAAATGGTCGACATCCGACGTGCTGAGAAAAGCGACATCGCAGCGATCAAAGCTGTCTTGGCAGTGACGTGGCGCGATACGTACTCAACGTTCTTGTCGGAAGCCTCAATCGCGAAAGTGACGGCCGAGTGGCACTCGCTTAGAGTCCTTGAAGCCGAAGTTGCCCGACCTTCAACCTACATTGGCGTTGCGACGATTGCTTCGAGTGAAGTCGTCGGAATGATATCCGCGCATTCACAAGGTGAGGTCCTGTTCGTCGCGCGCATGTACGTCCTACCGGAGTTTCAACGCCAAGGCATCGGCGAGCGGATGATGAACGAGGCGTGTCGCGCGTTTTCCCAAACACGGCGGCTACGCCTTGAGGTCGAGGAACAGAACCCGAAAGGCAGGGCGTTCTATCGCAAGGCCGGATTCAGAGCGGTTGAGACTAGAGGCGATGATATCGCCGGTACGAAACTCAATCTGATCGTGATGGAGAAGCACCTTCATGGTGCCGTCTAACCACTGCATGCAGCCGACGCCCCAGCCAGTCATCAAATTTGCATGCGCAAATTTGTCGCCTGTCTGGTGCGCGGCTGATGCTGGCTGTTAGGCTGCTCTCGCCCAGCCGTATCATGCCTTCCTACGCGCTCTCAAAGCTCCAGCCTCCAGTCGCCACGGCCGCCGAGGACCTGTGCTCGTGCGCGGTCTCGCAGGCGTGGAAACTCATGTCGGCTCTCAGCTACAACCCCATCGCGTGCCTTCACTGCAACCGTGAAATCCCCGCCGAACGTCTTCATCTACCAGAACCGGTTCTCGAGCAGGTGGCGGACTGGCGTTCGGTATACGACGCTCTCGACCGGTTGTGGCTTGCGTCCGGTCCGTACGAAGCCTACGCCGCGGCGCAACTCGGCGACCTCACCACACCGGTGAACACCCAGGGACGGGCGGTCGTTCGTGCCCTCGGTCTTCATCACACCACGTACTACTGGTGGTCCACGTTCCCGCTCGAAGACGGTGCCAACGTAACCCTTACAGCCTGCCCGTTGTGCGCTGGCATATTCACCATTCTCAACGACACCATACCCCCGCAGGTCGTCTGCCACGCCTGCCGCCTCGTCGCTGCCCGCCCAGAACCGCCGGAGCAGCCTAACGAATAAGGTTAGATCGTGCGCAGCCACGATCTGAACCGTTTGTTGGACGAGCCCGGTGGTTGCGCGAGCGGCGGCCTCTGTAAAGAAATTCGTGGAGATTCGGCGCGGTCGCTGGGCGGTGTGCTGCGGGCGTTCACGTGGGCGTGACGGCGGTTTTGGCGGCTGTGTGAAGTGGCGAGGGCCGGTGTTTCTGCGTTAGCGGCTGGATTACGGACAGCCTTGCGGCTCGGCGTGTGGGCGCTGGCCGGATGATGCTCGGTGCTGGCGCGGGCTGGGCTCTGGTCAGTGCGCTGCGCTCGCGATGTTGGGTGGTGCGGTGGTGCGGTGCGGTGGTGGGGGCGGTGGGGTGCGCGGTGGTTTCGGCTCAAATGCGAGTGCGCATGATCGTCATCACTGCGGCGCAGCGGGGGTGGTGTAGACAGCAGGCGGGATGCATTTTCTGGGAGAGGCCGAACCGGGACGGGTGGCTGACGCAAGCCGGGGAGATTTCCGAATTGTGGGTGTTCTGGGCTTTGCTGGGCTTTGGAGCCGGTCAGGCCGGCACGTGCCATTTCGATGCGGCTACGGCGCTGGGGTTCGCTGCGCTCACCACCAGCCTACGTACTGGGGTGACCGGCTCCGCCATTAGAAACCGCTGCGCTCACCACCAGCCTACGTACTGCCAGCAGAGCATCCAAAGCGGCGCGGAGCGCCGCACTCCATAGGCGCCTGTGTTGGGGCGAGTCGCCCGGGTCGGCCCTGCGGCGTCCCGACCAGGGCGACCCGGCGGGTCGCCCCTACGATGCGACGGTCCGGCGGGTCGCCTGCGCATCAGGTTGACGGCAGGTGTGGCGGCACCTTGGTCTTGAGCAGATGAATGAGATCGGGGTCCATGTATGGGTAGCGGTCGGGAATATTCAGGCAGATGATCCGGGCGTGGCCGAGGGCGGACTTGAAGCGGGCCGAGAGCCTGGCACGCTGGGCGCGCTCCATGACGAACAGGATATCCGCCCAGGCCAGCAGTTCGGGTGTGAGCGGATTTTCTGCGTCGTGGTTCAGCCCCGCGGAGCAGGTTTCGATGCCGGGCCAGTGCGCGAAGACTTGCTCGGCGGTCGGGCTGCGGAGTCGGTTCTGGCTGCAAATGAACAGCACCTTGCAGGTCATGGCAGATTCTCATGCATCGGTTGAGATATCACGAACCGGTAAGCGCCGGGGCGTCGCGGATCGCGATGCTATCCCCTATCCCAGGCCCAATCCGCCAATCCGGACTCGCGCTGGGTCGGGGTGGTGATTGCCTGGACCAGGGCGGCGCGGGTGGCGAACAGGCTGATGTGTTGGCGCGCGCGGGTGAGTGCGGTGTACAGCCACTGGCGGGTGAGCAGTGGGCTGTCGGCGGCCGGCAGCAGCAGCCAGACCTGGTCGAATTCGGAGCCCTGGGCCTTGTGTACGGTGAGCACGCTGCCGGATTCGAGGCGACCGAGGGCGGCGCGTGGCAGGCTGCGGTAGCCGCCGCCGGCTTCGGGAAACAGCAGCGCGGCGCCGGGCTCGGCCGATTGCGTGATGCCGATGTCGCCATTGGCCAAACCCAGCGCCGGCAGGTTTTCGGTGACCATGATCGGTAGCCGCGGGCGCGGCCAGGCGTTCCGGCGGGCGCGGTCGATCAGATGCCGTTCGAAGCGCTGGTTGAGCGCGACCACGCCGCCCGGACCCTGACGCGGCGCGGCCAGGATGCGGGCGCCAGCGAAAGCCGCGAAGGCGGCCGCGGTGGCCTCGGCGTCGGTGCCCAGGCACCAGCGATCGAACGGCAGTTCGGCGGCCTGGTCGATCACGGCTTGCCATTGCCGGATCGCGTCATTGGCGGATTCGGCTTGCAGCCAGCGCAGCCGTTCGGGATGGCGAGCGAGGACGGCAAAGAAGCCCTCGACCTCGCCACTCTGCACCGCTTCGGCGGCCTCGGCCAGGGCCTGGTCGGCGCGGAAGTTATGCGTCAGCCGCAGTCGCGCGGCATCGCTGCGCGCGGCCAGTGCGCGGTCGATATCGGCGAATACGCTGCCGACTTCGACCGGTGCCAGTTGCTCGGCATCGCCGACCAGGACCAGGGCGGTACGCGGCGACAGGGCGTCGAGCAGTCGGCGCATCAGGCCGAGATCGATCATCGAAGACTCGTCCACGATCAGCAGGTCGAGCGCCAGCGGGTTGTCGGCGTGGTGTCGGAACATCTGCCGCCCCGGCTGCCAGCCGAGCAGGCGGTGCAGGGTGTGGCTGTCCGGGACCGCGCCGCCGAGCGCTTGGGCGTTGCTGGACAGGGCTTCGCTCATGCGCCGGGCGGCCTTGCCGGTCGGTGCGGCCAGGGCGATGCGCAGGCCCGCGCCGGCCCGTTGCCGCCAGGCCGCGATCAGCCGCGCGATGGTGTGGGTCTTGCCGGTGCCAGGTCCGCCGGTGAGCACGAACAGGGAACGGCCGAGCGCGGCCGTCACCGCGGCGCGCTGGCTGTGTTCACGCGTATCGCCCGGAGGGCCGAATACCTTGGCGATCAAGGCATCGATATCGGCCAGCGCGGCAGGCTTTGGCGCGATATCGATCCGCCGCTGCAATTCGCGCTGGATCGCCTGTTCGTGCGCATACAGCCGCCGCCAGTACAGCCAGCGTTGTTCGACCAGGACCAGCACGCCGGCCGGCGCGGTCAGCCCGGAGGCGGCCAGGGCGGACAGCCAATCGGGCAGCGCCGGATAGACCGCCGGGTCGTCTCCGCCCAGCACCGGCGTTGCCGCCAGCCGCTGCAGGTCGATGCGCGAATCGCCGCCGAGTTCGGCGCGGGCCAGGGCGAAGCCGGCCAGGGCCAGGGCCACGTCCCCGGTTTCGGCAAGCAGCCAGCGCGCGGCGGCGCTGGCCAGCAACCACTCGGATTCCGCGCCGCGCCGGGCACGGCACCAGCGTTCGAATTCGGCGCGGTTCATGCGCTGGCCCCGGCGGCGTCGCCATCGAACAGTTGGTCGATCGCATCGATCAGGCCGGCCTCGGGCCGGGCGAAATGCCGGCCAAGCCCGGGCGCCAGCCCGAAGGCGCGCACAAACAGGTAGTAGACACCGCCAAAGTGTTGGGCATAGTCGTAGCCGGCGCCGATCCGGCGGCGCAGATAGCGCTGCAGCGCCACCGTGTACAGCAGGTATTGCAGGGTGTAGCCGGCTTCCTGCATGGTCCGATCGAGGCCGTCGGCGGCGTAATCGCCGGCCTTGGCACCGAGCCAGTTGCTCTTGTAATCGACGAGGTAGAAGCGGCCCTGCCATTCGAAGACCAGGTCGGCCGATCCGCTCAGGGCGCCGGCCAGCCATGCGCCACCGGCCAGCGGCTGGGCATGGCCGTGGGCCGCGAGCAGGGCTTCGAGCCGGGACTTGTCGACCGCGGTCAGCGGCAGTTCGAATGCCCATTCGGCGGCGCGCGCGGCGGACGGCAAGGCGGCCAGAGACAGGCCGGGCGCGAGTTCGCTGCTGAGGCAGCGATCGAGCAGGCGGCCGATCGCATCGAGCGCGGCCGGCGCCAGCGGATCGATGCCGAAGCGGCGCAGGCTGCGGCGGATGTCGGCGTTGTCGATGCGCGCCACGCCAGCGCCGTTGGCCAGCGCCTGTTCGAACAGCGCGTGCAGGGCCGAGCCGAAGCCCGGGCCGGCCAGATCGGCGAGCAGGCCGAGCTCGCTGTCCGGCAGTCCGCCGCCGGGATCGGCTTCCACCGCCGCCGGCAGGCGTTCGTCGTCACGGCCGATCGCCTCGCCGGCCAGCGCCTGGGCATGCGCGCCCTGGTGCAGACGGGTAAAGCTCCACAGGGTCTCGAACGGCCGCGGTTCCGGCAGCGCGGCGGTGGCCGGGCTGCTGCTGCCCGGGCCAGGAACCAGCGCCCGGCGGTCGGCTGCCGGCGGCCAATCGATGCTGAGTTCGAACGGGCTGTCCGCGGGGGCGGCGAGCTCGTGCAGGGTGGCGGTCAGATCGTCGTCCTGGCTGTGCTGGGCGGCGATGGCGAGCAGCAGGCGGGTCAGCGCCGAGCCGGTATCGGTCGCCAGCCGCTGCGGGTAGAAAACCGTGCATTGCGCGCGGGCCCGGGTCAGCCCGACATAGAGCAGGCGGGTGGCCTCGGCTTCGCGGTCGGCCTGCTCGGCCTGCTGGTGTACGGCGAAATCGGCGCCGCCGGTGTCGATCACGCGCTCGCCGTCTTTGTGGCAGACCACGTAGGCCGGGGTCTTGCTGGCTGCCCGGCGGCCTGGCGCCGGGGTCCACAGCAGCGGCAGCCAGACCCGGTCGAACTCCAGTCCCTTGGCGTTATGCAGGGTGAGCACGCGCACCCGGTCGCCGTCGCTTTCCAGGCGCAGCAGACGCTCGTCGGAACCGGCCTGTGCGTCGTCTTCGCCACCGCGGTCCAGCCAGTCGAGCAATTCGGCGATGCCCGGGCGCCGGGCAAATTCGCCTTGCAGCAGTTCCAACAGGTGCCGCGCGTCGGTGAGAAAGCGCTCGCCATCGCCGGCCGCTGCCGACGCGGCGAGCAGGCCGGCGCTGGCCTCTTGCAGCCAGGGCAGCAGGGCGGCGGCCGGACCATGCTGCTGCCAGCGCAACCGGGCGCGTTCGAATTGGTCGAGCAGGGCGCTCCAAGCGGGGTCGGTATTGGCCAGCGTGGCAACCCGATCGACCGACCAGGCGAACCAGGGGCCGAGCAAGGCGGCGCGCAGGCGGTCTTCGCGGCCGGGTTCGGCCAGGCCCGCGAGCAGGATGCGCAGGCTGTCGGCAGCGCGGCTTTCGAACACGCTCTGCTGCACCTGCGCCGCCACCGGCACGCCGCGCCGGGCCAGGGCGCGGCGCAGCGCGGCGACATCCTGATTGCGGTTGACCAGCACCGCGAGCTGACCCGGGCGACCGGCGTCCGGGCCGGCCAGGCTGGCCGCGATGGCATCGGCGCAGGCGGCGATGCAACGCGCGCGGGCCTGCTCGATACGCGGCGGGTCGGCGTCGGGGTCGGCTTCGGCGCGCACGAAAACGAATGGCCGCTCGGGATCTGTGGCGAGCACCGCGCGTGGCGAGTGGGCGGCGACAAAACCGATCGCTGGGTCGCCAAACGCCTGCCCGGCCCCGGCCTCGATAAACAACTGATTGATCGCGGCGACCAGGCGCGGCGCCGAGCGATAGTTCACGCGCAGGGTATGGGTGTGCCGGTCCGGCAATTGCCTGGCCTCGCGGCAGACCTGCACATCGCCGCCGCGGAACGCGTAGATCGCCTGCTTGGCGTCGCCGATCAGGGCGAGCAGTCCGTGCCGGCCGTCGTCATAGATGCGCCGGAAAATACCGAACTGGGCCAGGTCGGTGTCCTGGAACTCATCGACCAGGGCCACCGGCCAACGCGCCCGCAGTCGCGCCGCCAGCGTGCCGGCGCGGTCGGCGGCGAGGGCGCCAGCGACTTCGGCGATCAGATCGGCATAGGTGTGGCCGGGCACGCGCCGACAGCGCGCGACCAGCTTCTGGCGCAGATCGACGATCAGCCGGGCAAACAGTTCCGCGCGCAGCACCTCGCGGCGCTTGAGCTCCAGGCGCAGCAGATCGCGCAGTCGGGCGATGACCGGCACATCGCCGAGCGCGCGTTCGGGCTTCGGTCGGGACTTTTGCGGATCATCGAACAGCGTCTCGGGCTGCCGCAGCGCCAGCGCGACATCGGCATTCCCGGCCGCGAGCCAGTCGTCGATCGATTGCAGTTGGCGGCGAAACTCCGCCCTCAGACAGAACTGCCGCTCAGGCGCCTTCAATACCGCGCCCAGTTCGGCGCGCGAGCCGGCGCTGGTCAGGGCCGCAAAGGCCGCGGCGTATTCGGCGCAGAGCGGCGCGCTGTCGGCCACCGCCAGCACCCGCGCGTCGGGCAGGTTGAAGGCCGGCC
>JBFXKH010000016.1:0-38748 GCA_050173995.1 Lysobacterales bacterium
GGCGATTATGCGGCAGTCTCGGCAACCGTGCCAGCCTTAGCTTTTCGGAACCCGTCAGCCCGGGGACGGTGGGCGACAAAGGTCTGGCATTGCGTCCCACGGGCTTGGAAGAACAAGCAGCCATCGTTCACAGCTAGCGCAGGCCACCCGGCCTGGTCAGGCTCGGCGTTCGCAGCTGGCCACTGGCTCGGCGTCCTGGTGGTCGGTATCCAGCGGGCCGATCCGGATGGCTGTGCACAGCCGTGGCAGGATCACCCGAAAGTTGGCGCCAAGATTGCTTCCCGCTGATTCCGCCTCGACCCGGCCCTCATGCAACTGGACCAGATCGCGGACGATCGCCAGGCCCAGGCCGGTTGAGCTCTCTCCCGCGGTCGGCCGTGCTGAAAGACGCTGAAAGCGCTGGAACAGACGGGATTTTTCCTCGCTGGCGAATCCCTGGCCGAAATCCCGCACGTCGACACTGACTTCATCCGCACCGACTGCGATGCGCACTTCGATGCGCCCCTGCGGCGGACTGAACTTGATCGCGTTGCCGAGCAGATTCTCGAACACCTGGGCCAGACGGTCCGGGTCGCCACGCACGATCGCGTCGCTCGCGCCCAGCAATTCGATCGGCTGGCTCTTGGCGTCGGCGCGCGGCCGAACCCGCTCGATCACCTCGACCAACAAGGTATTGAGATCGAGTGCTATCGGGTGCAATTCGACCCGTCCGGCGTCGAGCGCAGCGGATTCCAGCAAATCGCCCAGCAAGGCCAGGGCGCGCCGGCTGGCGTTGGCGATGATGCGCGCGAATCGCCGGGTTTCGTCCGTGGTCTGGGCGCGACCGCTTTCGATCAACTCAGCAAATCCCTGGATCGAACTCAGCGGATTGCGCAAATCGTGGGCGGCCATGCCGAGCATCTCGGTCTTGAATCGATCCGCCCGTTCCGCCTGGGCGCGGGCACGCTCGGCCTCGTCCAGCGCCAACCGCAGACTGTCGCCGGCGACCCGCAGATGCTCGCTGCTGCGGACCCGCTCGCGATAGCGCAGACCGAGCGCCAGCAGCCACAAAAGTGCCAATGCCACCGCAACCAGCAACAGCCAGCGCGAAGCACGTTCGCGCTGGATGAGTTTGGCGCTGAGTTGCGATTGGGTCTGCAGGCGGGCGATTTCCTGTTCGCGTTGCTTGACCTGAAAGCGGCTGGCAAGCAGGGCGTAGCGCGCCTCGTCCTGTTCGGCCATCCAGCGGTCGCGGGTATTGATGAGGGTCTTCTGCACTGCCACCGCGGCGGCCAGATCGCCTTTGGCCTCATGGATGGCCGCTTGCAGGCGGTAGATCGGCAGCCACTGCCTTGGCGTCCCTGGGCGGGCCAGGGCGAGCGCGCTTACGCTATGGCGGAGGGCATCGTCCAGCAGGCCGGTATCGCCGGCCTCGGCCTGGCCGCGCTGCTCCTGGTACATGCGCCAATACGATGCGGCGAGCTCGGCGTGTACCTCGGCCATGGTGGTGCGGTCGTCGAGCCGGGTTGCGAGCGCCAGTGCCTGGTCGTAGCTATCGCGGGCACGCTCGGTCAAACCGGATTGGGCGAGCGCGGCGGCCCGGACCACCAGGGCGGCGGCCTCGCCAATACGATCGCCAGCGGGTCGCTGGATCGCCAGCGCCCGTTCGATTTCGCTCAGTGCCTGGGCCGGCTCGCCGGCGCGCAGGGCGACGCGCGCGAGTCCGATGTGGATGGCGGCGCGGTCCTGCGCCACGATCGCCTCCGGCGCAGCGGCGGCAGCCACCCGTTGTCCGGCGCGCTCGAACTGGCTGCGGGCCTGGTCGATTTCACCGCGCTGTTCGAACACCCGGCCGATGTTGATGATCGAAGCGATCTCGCCTGCCTGGTCATCCAATGCCAGCCACATCGACTGTACCCGCTGGTTGAGTTCCAAGGCCTCGACATCCAGGCCGAGCAGAGCGTAGGTCACCGCCAGATTGTTGCTGACCTTGGCCAGCAATCGCTGATCGCCAAACTGCTCGGCCGCGGTCTCGGCCTGACGCAGCCGTTCCAGCGCCAGGCGCAGATCGCCGAGCAGGCGGGCGATCCGGCCCAGATTGTGCAGGGCCTCGATACGCCCCACCTCATCGTGCGCGGCACTGGCCGCGCGCAGGGCGTCTTCGGCCATGGCGCGGGCGCGGGCCGGCTCGCTGCGCGCCAGCCGGGTCGCCGAAGCATTGAGCATGGCCACCCGTTCCGGACGATAGGCCAGTGTGGTGCTGGACGGCTGGTCGCCGCCGTCACCGGGTGCGGGTGGCGGTGATGCGCCCAGCGCGGCCGCATACAGCCAGACGCAGCCACACAGCGCCCAACGCAGGCCGGCCCGTCCGCCGGTCCAGCGCCGGGAGGCGGGACGAGCGGGCAGGCAGCAGCGTTTGGCATCGGGCAGGTTTTCGGGCATCAAGCAAGGTATGGAATGGGGCGCGGCCAGGCTCGCCAAGTCGGTTCCGCGATCATCCGGGTACTTTCGACACACTCTGCCACAAAGTCAACCGCTTTCTTCGCGGGATGGCGCGCCGCAATCGCTGGCGCGACCGCATCTTCAACCAAGCAAGGAATCGATCAGGCCGCGCAGCCGCTCGGACTGCACCCGCTGGCGCAGGCGCGAGGCGCGCACGATGGTGCCGAGCTCGTCCAGCGCACGCGCGAAATCCTCGTTGACGATCAGATAGTCGAATTCGTGGGCGTGCGCGATTTCGGCGCGCGAGCCGGACAGGCGCCGCGCGATCACCTCTTCGGAATCCTGCGCGCGGCTGCGCAGACGCCGCTCCAGTTCGGCACGCGACGGCGGCAGGATGAAGATGCTGATCGCCTGCGGCATCAGGTGCCGGACCAGACGCGCGCCCTGGTAATCGATCTCCAACAACACATCCATTCCGGCGGCGAGTTCCGCTTCGATCGCGGTGCGCGCGGTGCCCTTCAGATCGCCGTGCACGATGGCGTACTCGAAGAACTCGCCGCGCTCGGCCATCGCCATGAACTGCTCGTGGCTGACGAAGTGGTAATGCACGCCATCGATTTCGCCCGGGCGCGGGGCACGGGTGGTGTAGGACACCGACAGTCGGATCGCACTCTCGCGTTCGAGCAGCGCATTGACCAGGGTGGACTTGCCGGCACCGGAAGGCGCCGCGACGATGTACAGACTGCCGGGCATGCTCGCGTTCCTACTCGATGTTCTGGATCTGTTCGCGCAATTGTTCGATCAGCACTTTCAGTTCGACCGAAGCCTGGGTGGTGCGGGTGTCGACCGACTTGGAGCCGAGCGTGTTCGATTCGCGGTTGAATTCCTGCAGCAGGAAATCCAGGCGGCGACCGACCGGCTCGTTGGCGTCGAGCCGCTGCCGGGTCTCGGCGATGTGTGCGGTCAGGCGATCCAGCTCCTCATCGACGTCGAGCTTTTGCGCGTACATGACCAGTTCCTGTTCGAGCCGACCGGGATCGACCGGCTGGTGCAGTTCGCCGAGCCTGGCTTCCAGCCGCTGGCGCAGCGCGGCGCGGATTTCCGGCAGCAGGGCGCGCACCTCGACGACGATCGTGGCGATCGCGTCGAGCCGCTCGATCAGCACCCGCTGCAGGCGCTCACCCTCGCGGCCGCGGGTGGCGATGAACTCGTCCAGCGCCTGGTCGAACAGGGCGAGTGCGGTCGCGTACAAACTGCTCTGGTCGAGTTCGGCCTCGGTCACCAGCCCCGGATAGGACAGCACCTCGAAGCGGCTGGCCGGCACGCTGTCGGGCCAAGCCGCGGCGACCTCGCGTTCGAGCTGGCTCAGGCTGTCGAGCAGCGCCCGGTCCAGCACCAGCCGACCCGGCAGCGGCGCGCCGCGATAGCGCAGGTTGATGTCGATCTTGCCGCGCGACAGGCGTTGTTCGATGCGTTCGCGCAATTTCCCCTCCAGGGCGCGAAACTCCTCCGGCATGCGAAACGACAGTTCCAGAAAGCGATGGTTGACCGAGCGCAACTCCCAGACCAGACGCCCGCGCGGCGAGGGTCCTTCGACGTTGGCGTAGGCGGTCATGCTGTAGATCATCGGCAAATCCACGCGGAGGGGGTCGGCAATGGTACGCTTTTCGGCCCGCTTTGGCCGAATCAGCCCATGACCGAGATCGCAAGACCGAGCGGCCGCGCCGCCAACCAACTGCGCACAGTGAGCATCGAGCGCCATTTCACCCGCCACGCCGAGGGTTCGGTGCTGGTCGGCTTCGGCGATACCCGGGTGCTGTGTACTGCCTCGGTCGAGGAAAAGGTGCCGGGCTTCCTGCGTGGCAAGGGCGAGGGCTGGGTGACCGCCGAATACGGCATGCTGCCGCGCGCCACCCACACCCGCGGCAACCGCGAGGCCGCCGCCGGCAAACAGGGTGGCCGTACCCTGGAGATCCAGCGTCTGATCGGGCGTGCGCTGCGCGCCGTGGTCGACCGCCAGGCGCTCGGCGAACGCAGCATCACCCTGGATTGCGACGTGCTGCAGGCCGATGGTGGGACCCGCACCGCGGCGATCACCGGCGCCTATGTCGCCCTGGTCGATGCGGTGCGCGGTCTGCAGGCGAAGAAGCTGCTCAAGCGCGACCCGATCCACGGCCAGGTCGCCGCTGTCTCGGTCGGCATCTGGCGCGGCCTGGCGGTGCTCGATCTCGACTACGCCGAGGATTCCAACGCCGAGACCGACATGAACGTGGTCATGAACGACGCTTTCGGTTTTATCGAGATCCAGGGCACCGCCGAGGGCCACGCCATGCGCCGCGACGAGCTCGATGCTCTGCTGGTGCTTGGCCAGCAGGGCATCGCCGCGTTGTTGGCCAAGCAGCGTGAGGCGCTCGCCCAATGAGCCAATACCTGGCCGCGGTCGCCTTGCTGGTCGACGATTACGACGCCGGCATCGCTTACTACGTCGACGTGCTTGGCTTCACCCTGCTCGAAGACACCCGCCAATCGGCCAGCAAACGCTGGGTGCGGGTGGCGCCGCCCGGCTCGACCGGCACCGCCCTGCTGCTGGCGGTCGCCGCCAATCCGCGCCAGCAGGCCAGCATCGGCAACCAGACCGGCGGCCGGGTCGGCTTTTTTCTGCACTGCGACGACTTTGCCCGCGACCACGCCGCCATGCTCGCCCGCGGCGTGAACTTCATCGAATCGCCGCGGCACGAGGTCTATGGCACGGTGGCGGTGTTCGAGGATCGCTATGGCAACCGCTGGGACCTGATCGAGCCCGCGCCATGAAATGGGTGTTGGCCAGCGGCAATCCGGGCAAGCTCGCCGAGTTTGAGCCGCTGCTCGAAGGCAGCGGCATCGAATTGATCGCGCAGAGTGCGCTCGGCATCGCATCGGTCGCCGAGACCGGCCGCAGTTTCGTCGAGAACGCGCTGTTGAAGGCCCGCCATGCCGCCGTGCAATCCGGGCTGCCGGCGCTGGCCGATGATTCCGGTCTGATCGTCGATGCCCTGGGCGGCGCGCCGGGCCTTATCAGCGCACACTATGCCGGCCAGCACGGCGACAGCGCCGGCAATATCGCCCGCCTGCTGGCCGAACTCGGCAGCACCCCCGAGCCGCAACGATCCGCGCGCTTTTACTGCGTACTGGTGCTGCTGCGTTCCAGCGACGACCCGCAGCCGCTGATTGCCGAGGGCGTCTGGCACGGACGCATCCACAGCGCCGCGCACGGGGCTGGCGGCTTCGGCTACGACCCGGTGTTCTTCGATCCCGCCCATGGCTGCACGGCGGCAGAAATGCCGGCCGCGATCAAGAACCGTTGCAGTCACCGTGGCCAGGCGCTGGCGCGGCTGCGGCAGCTGGTTGACGTCTGCGCCTAGGGGCCGGAGCCATGACCGCTTCTGCGCCGCGCTGCACCCTGGCCGACCCCGGCGCGATCGCGATCTACGTGCATATCCCCTGGTGCGTGCGCAAATGTCCGTACTGCGATTTCAACTCGCACCAGGCGCCAGACGCGCTGGACGAGTCGCACTACGTGGCCGCCCTGCTCGCCGATCTCGACGCCGACCTGGCCGCCTTCCCCTTCGTCGCTGCGCGTCGGGTGGCTTCGGTGTTCTTTGGCGGCGGCACGCCGAGTTTGTTTCGTGCCGGGTCGATTGGCGCCATCCTCGACGGCTGCCGGGCACGCCTACAATTCGCCGCGGACTGCGAAATCAGCCTGGAAAGCAACCCGGGCACGGTCGAACACGACCGTTTCCATGGCTTTGCCGCGGCCGGCATCAACCGGGTCAGCCTCGGCGTGCAGAGTTTCGACGACCAAGCGCTGCAGCGGCTGGGTCGCATCCACAGCGCCGACGAGGCCCGCCGCGCCGCCGCCGAAGTACACGCCGCGGGCATCGCCGAGCTCAACCTGGACCTGATGTACGCCCTGCCCGAACAGACGCAGGCGGCAGCGATCGCCGATGTCGAAGCGGCGATCGCGCTGGCACCGACGCATATCTCGCATTACCAACTGACCCTGGAACCGAACACCTTGTTCGCCGCCCGGCCGCCGCCGCTGCCAGATGAAGATGCCGCCTGGACCATGCAGACGTGCTGCGGCGAACGTCTGGCCAGCGCCGGCTTTGCCCAATACGAAGTCTCCGCCTACGCCCGCGCCGGTCACCCGTGCCGACACAATCTCAATTACTGGCAGTTCGGTGATTATCTGGGCATCGGCGCCGGCGCCCACGGCAAGTTGACCGACCCGGAACGGGACCGGATCCTGCGCACGGCCAAGCCCAAGCTGCCGCGCAGCTATCTGGAAAGGGCCGCGGGTCGGGGCCAGTTCGGCACGCTCGAAACGGTTGCGCCCGAGCAATATGCTTTCGAATTCATGCTCAATGCGCTGCGCCTCAATGCCGGCTTCCGCTGGCAGCAACTCACGGCGACCTGCGGGCTCGATCGCGCCGATCTGGCCCCGATTCTGGATCGGGCGGTGGCCCGCGAACTGTTGCTGGTCGACGCCGACGGCGCCCGCGCCAGCGAACTCGGCGGCCGCTTCCTCAACGACCTGATCGGCATGTTCCTTCCAGAGCACCGAAGACAGAGGACAGAAGACAGATAGACCGTCGCCCCGGCGTTCGCCGGGACGACGCCGGGGGCCAGAGCACGGAAGTAGGGTGGATAAGCGCAGCGCATCCACCATTGGCCCGGTCGGTGACGGACACGACGCGACCGCCGCCCCCAGATGATTTACCTTTCCCATCGCCCATTTGCCCACACCACCGTCGATATGCAAATCCACTGCCATGCCCGCCGCGATTTCGCCAAGTCACCGGAACAGGTGTTCGCGCTCGCCATCGACAGCGCGCGCTTCGCGCCGACCTTTACCGGCTTCGGGCCGATCCCGGCGATTCTCGCCATCCACCCGGACGGGCCGATGCGGCTGGGCGCGGTTCGATCGGTGCACAACAGCGATGGCTCGCTGCTCAGCGAATGCACCGACGCGCTCGACCCGCCGCATCGCCACGACTATCGCCTGTCTGGGTTTCGACCGCCGTTTTCCTGGCTGATCGCATCGGCGCAGGCAAGCTGGCGGATTTCGCCGCTGGCCACGGGCGCGCGCGTCCACTGGCGCTACACGTTCGGGCTGCGCTCGGTGCTAGCCTGGCCGGTGGCCAAGCCGCTGATCAGCGTGTGCATGGCCGCCGCGATGCGGCGCTGCCTGGCCAATATGGCGCGGCTGCTGGATGCCGAGGCGCCGGTATGAGCTGGGGGATGTTGCGCTTCGCTGCGCTCAGCACAACCTATGCTTCGGCTTTGTTGCGCTTTGCTTCGCTGCGCTGCGCTCAGCACAACCTATGCGCCGCCCCGCTCTTAGCCCCTAGCCCCCAGTCTCTAGTCCCTGGCTTGTTGCGCTTCGCTGCGCTCAGCACAACCTATGCACTGGATGCCGAGGCGCGGCCGTGAGCGAGTGGATTCTGCTGGCACTGGCGCCGCTGTTTATCGCCTGCGTAGCCTGGGAGGCCTGGTACTGGCGCGGCCGTGCCGATGTCTACGACTGGACCGACACGCTATCGAACGCCAGCTTGGCGGCTTTGCACCAGCTCGCCGATGCGCTCGCCTGGCTGGCGCTGATCGGGCTGTTCTGGTGGGTGCATCGCCATCGGCTGTTCGACTGGCCGAATTCGGCCTGGACGCTGGCCGCACTGTTTCTGGCCCAGGATTTTTTCTATTACTGGTTCCATCGCGCCAGCCATCGGGTGCGTTGGCTATGGGCCTCGCACGTCACCCACCATTCCTCGGAGCGGCTCAATCTTTCGACTGCGTTCCGACAGAGCATCACCTACCCGGTCTCGGGCATGTGGCTGTTCTGGCTGCCGCTGGCCTGGCTTGGTTTCGATCCGCGCCAGATCATCGCGGTGGTGGCGATCAACCTGGGTTTCCAGTTCTTCGTGCATACCCAGGCGGTCGGCCGGCTCGGCTGGCTGGAATGGCTGTTCAACACCCCATCGCACCACCGTGTCCACCACGCGCGCAATCCGGCCTATATCGACCGCAACTACGCCGGTGTGCTGATTATCTGGGACCGCTGCTTCGGCAGCTATGTCGATGAAGACCCGGCCAACCCCTGCGAGTACGGCATCGTGCGGCCGATCCACTCGCACAATCCGCTGGTGCTGACCTTCCACGAATGGCGGGCGATGTTCACCGATGCCCTGCGCGCAGGTTCGCTTCGCCAGCGCCTGGGCCAGTTGTTCGGCCCGCCGGAACGCGCGCTCGGCAGCGACCGCGATCCGCGCATCCAGCGCGCCGGCTGAGCCGCTGCGCCGGCGCTGCCGATAACGCTCGCGCGCAAGGCCCGCGGTGGCCCTGACGGAAACGGTCATCCCCGCCACATCGTGCTGTCATCGCCGGCCGCGACGATGGGCGGTGTGATCGGATCGGGATGTTCGGGCATGTTGCGAACCTGGTGTTGCTTGTTGCTGGGCCTGTTTGCGCAGGCGGCGGGCGCCGGCGAGGAAGTGCGCGCCTTGCTGTCGCTGTCCGGCTCGAACACCATCGGCCAGCGCCTGGCGCCGGCCCTGGCGCAGGCCTGGGCCGAGCAGCGCGGCTATCGATTGGTCGAGCGGCAGACGCCGGGTTTCGACGAGCAGTTGCTGATCGTGGCCAAGGACGGCGTAGAGCAGCGCATCCACATCGCCGCGCATGGCACCGGTACCGGGCTCGCCGCGCTGGCCGAGGGCCAGGCCGACCTGTGGATGGCCTCGCGGGCCGCCACTGGCGAGGAAATCGTCACTACCGTCGCCCGGCTCGGGCGGCTTGACGATCCGCGTCAGGAAAACGTGGTCGCCCTGGATGGTGTCGCGGTGATCGTCGCCGCCGCCCACCCCTTGCGCAGTTTGTCTATCGACCAGTTGCGCGGCGTATTCGACGGCAGCATCCGCGACTGGGCGGCGCTGGGCCTGCGGCCAGGGCCGATCCGGGTGCTGGCGCGTGACGACAAGTCCGGCACTTTCGACACCTTCAAGAGCCTGGTGCTCACCGGTACCGCGCTCAGCAGCCGGGCCGAGCGCTTCGAGTCGACCGAGGCGCTGGCCGCGGCGGTGAGCAGCGATCCAGGCGCGATCGGTTTCGTTGGGTTGGGCGGGGTCGGTGCGGCGCGCGCGCTGGCGCTGGCCTATCCGGGCATGACCGCGATCGCGCCGGGCGCGCTCAGCGTGGCCACCGAGGACTATCCGCTGGCGCGGCGGCTGTTGCTGTACAGCGGCGCCAGGCCGAGCGCCGAGGCGCGCGACTTCATCGAGTTTGCGGTCGGGCCGGCCGGCCAGGCGATCGCCGCCGATATCGGTTTCGTCAGCCAGCAACCCGGGCTGTATCCGCTACCCCTGCCCGCCGCTGCCCCGCCGAGCTACCGGGAATTCACCGACGGTGCCCTGCGCCTGTCGATCAATTTGCGTTTCGGCGACGGCCTGAGCTACCTGGACAGCAAGGCGCTGCGCGATTTGGATCGTATCGCCGCCTTTCTGCGCGGCCGCCCGCGCGGCAGCGGCGGGCTGATCCTGCTCGGCTTTTCCGACGCCCACGAAGGCAATCCGATCCAGTCTGTGCATATGGCCGAGAACCGCGCCGACTATGTCGCCCTGGAACTGGGGCGACGCGGGATCGGCGCCTACCGGGTGCGCGGCATCGGCCAGGCGCTGCCGGTGGCGCCGAACGACAACGCGCGCGGCCGTGCCAAGAACCGCCGCGTCGAGCTGTGGCTGAAACCCGCCGCCGGCTCGGCTTCTACCGCGCAGACCGACTTACAGCGACCTGGCGGCGCGTAGCGGCGACCCGGATTAGCCCGCCGGTACCGGCGTGGCCGGGCAGGCCACCGGGCGCAGCGGTGCGCGATTAAGCTTGCCCAGATCGAAGCGGGTGCCGAGCGCCGGCAGCCGCGCCGACAGCGGTCGCATCGCGCCCAGTTGGCGCCAGTCGTAGATCTGCGTGAACGCCAGTACCCGGGCGACGTATTCGCGGGTCTCGCGGTACGGGATGGTCTCGATGAAGATATCGGTCGGTAACTGCCCGCGCGCTTTCAACCAGGCCTCAACCCGCTGCGGTCCGGCGTTGTAGGCGGCGGCCACCAGCCAGGGCGATCCGGCGAAGCGCGCCGCCTCGCTGGCCAGGTGCCGGCTGCCGAGACGGATATTGATTTCCGCATCGAACAGGGCGACGGGTCCGTTCACGTTCATGCCCAGCGTGCGTGCGGCGCTGCGGGCGCTAGGCCACAACAGTTGCATCAGGCCGTAGGCGTCGGCGTGCGAATGGGCGTCTTCCAGCCAAGCGCTTTCGGCGCGGATCAATCCAAACAGGTAGCTCGGATCGAGGTTGTTGCTGCTGGCCGCGGTCGCGATCGCGTTGGCGTGCGCCAAGGGGAAGCGCAGTCGGTACAGCGGCAAATCTTCGGCAGCAAGCAGGTTGAGAGGGCCGCGATCGAACCAGCCGAGTCGATCGACGGCTTCGATCAATGAATGGCGCTGGCCGGGTTCCAGACCAGCAAACAGATGGGCGAAGGCGCGGCGCGACTCGGTATGCCAGCCGATCGCACGCAACTCCAGGGCGCGTTCGAGCTCGGGATAACGGTCGCTCAACGCGGGCAAGGCGACAACTGGCGCTTCCTTGGGACACAGGCGATAGGACAGACCGAGCCGGTCGGCGGCGAGGAAGCCGAAGAAGCTGGGCGATGCGGCGAGCCGGCGAAACGCCGCATCGGCTGCCGCCACTTGGCCGCCCTCGGCCAGGGCGCGGGCGCGCCAGTATTGCCAGCGCGGCTCGGCCTGCTGGCCGGCATCGAGACGTTCGAATCCGGCCAGCACCGCCTTGAAATCCTGACGCGACAGGGCTTCGCGCAGTCGCCATTCGCGGCTGCTCGCCGAATCGCGCCCGGCCGGAATGCGCGCCAGCCAATCGGCGGCATCGGCGCTGTAGTCGTTGGCGCGATACAGCGCAATCGCGTCCAGCATGCGCGCCCGCGCTTCGACGCGGAAGGCAAAGCGCGCGTCGAACTCGCCAAACAGGCTGGCCGCCAGCGCATGATCGCGGCGCGCGATCCGCGCCACCGCGTAGGAAATCGCCCGACGGTGGGCGGCATCGATTGGCCAGCGGGCGGCTTCGCGGCGGGCGCGCCGGGGATCCTCGAGCAGGTCGGCCAGATGCTCGGCGGCCGGCCGTTCGGCCGCGCTGAGGCGATTGCCAAGGTGGCGGACGAATCCCGCTTTGCCGTGTAGCGCAGCGAGCCCGATGCGCTGCCAGATCAGCTCGCGGGTCAGCTGTCCCTGTTCGCGCAGCCAATCGAACACCGGATCGCAGGCGGCCGGTGCTGAATCTGGGCGCAGCCACAGCTTGCGCGCCTCTGCGACCAGGCCTTGGGCACGGCCGAGGCGGATTTTCGCCTCGACGATGCGACAGCGATTGGCCTCGTCGGGATTGCGCAGCGACAGGTCGAGCAGCGCCTGCCAGCGGCTGGCCCGCGCGTAGCGCTCGGCCAGCAGGCCGCGCAGCCGCTCGGCCGGATAGCTGTCTGGAAAGCGGGCGACAAACGCCTCGACCGCTGCGCTGTCCGGGTGCGATGCCGCCTGCAGGGCGCGGTATTCGACCAGCGGCAGCAAGGGGTAATCGGCCAACGAACCGGCGTAGCGCGCCCACGGCTGACCGCTGCCGGCCAGACGCATCGCCGCTTCGAAGTCACCGCGTTGCTGGGCGAGATCGGCCTCGGCCCGGGTAGCGTTGAGGATCAGGATCAGAGCGAGCGCGTGGCGCAACAGCGGGGCAAGATTCATCGTCGGCATTCTATCGGTTGTGCGCTGAACCCGATCGATGGCCGCACCGGCGGCGTCAGGGGCATACGTGGTTCTGAGCGCAGCGGCTTTTAACGGCGGAGCCGGTCAGCGCAACAAAGCCAGGGGCTAGAGACTGGGGGCTAGGGGCTAAGAGCGGGGCGGCGCATAGGTTGTGCTGAGCGCAGCGGTTTTTAACGGCGGATCCGGTCAGCGCAACAAGCCGGTTCGCGGCTGCCGACACGGCGGCGCTCAGCGCTCGCCCAGGGCCGCTTCCGGTACATCGACCTCGGCAGTGACCGGCAGATGGTCGGAGATGTGCAGACCGAGCACTTCGTAGCGGCGCAGGCGCAGCGTCTTGCTGCACAGAATCTGATCGATGCAACGCTCCGGGTCCCAGGCCGGATAGCTGGGCAGATGCGGTGCCGGACGCAGCGCGGTCTGGCGAAACAGGCTGCCGAGTTCGCTGGCGTCCGGCTCGCAATTGAGATCGCCCATCAGAATCACATGCGGGGCGTCGGCGATCGCCTCGGCCAGGTAGGCGATCTGTGGTCCCCGGGCGCGTGGGGTCAGCGCCAAATGCACCACGAACAGGCGCAGGGCCGTGTCGCCTTCGCCGAACCGCAGCTCCAGCGCGCCACGGCCAGGGATGCGCCCGGGCAATCGGTGGGCCAGGGCCGCGCTAGGTTCGATTTTCGATAACACCCCGTTGCCAGGCGCCGCCACAGTCAGGGCACGGTTGCGCTGGTGGCTCCAGAACGGGAACCCTGCCGACTCTGCCAGGCATTCGACCTGATGGCGGAAACCCGAGCGTACGCTGTGGGAATCGGCCTCCTGCAGGCCGACGCAGTCGTAGTCGCGGGCCAGCGCGGCCAGCGTGTCCAGATTGGATTGCTTGCCGCGGTGCGGCAGCACGCTCTGCCAGCCGCGGGTCAGGTATTCGCGCGCTTCGGCGGTCTTGGCCCCGGCCTGGATATTGAAGCTCAACAACTTGAGCGGACGGAAGGCGGCGGGGGCGGCGGAGGCGGGCATCGGCGTGGATCGAATCCTGGTTGGGCGTGAATCGTCGCGGCGGTGCATGGCGGTGTTCGCTGCAATGCTTGCTTCGGTCACCGCGCCCGGCACAAGCTTTTATGCGCTTTTGTTTGTCAAGGTGGACTAAGACGCGGCGGTGAGAGCGTCGGCTCCGCCGCTGCGCGGCTTGAGCCGACCTACGACTCAGCACAAGCTATTTTGCCGCGCCAACACCCAACACCCAACACCCAACACCGAACACCGAACACCGAACACCGAACACCGAACACCGAACACCGAACACCGAACACCGAAAACCGAAAACCGAAAACCGAAAACCGAAAACCGAAAACCGCCTTCAGCTCAATCATAGACGTGCAGGGCCAGCCGCAGTTGGATGCGCGCCTCCTCGCGAAGCGCGACCGGCGCCACCACTTCGACATCCGGACCATAGCGCAGCACATCCATCAGCAGTTCGCGGGCATTGCCGTAGGGAACCTTCAATTGATAGCGGCCGTCGGCCAGAAACTGACCCTCCTGCTTGGAATGCCAGTGCTCGTCGGCAACCCAACGCGCCGCCCGCGCCGAGAAGCGCAGCGTCGCCCAGGACTTGGCCGCGCCTGAGAAAATTCCATAGGCGGCGGCCAACTGTCCATCCAGTTCGGCGTCGGGGACGTTATCGGCCGTTTCTGCCAGCGCGTTCGGCTGACTGATCCGGTCCAGCGAGAAACTGCGCAGCGCCTCGCGGTCGTGGTCGAACGCGTCCAGGTACCAATTCTCCCGGTAGTGGGTAAGACGCTGCGGACTGACCCGCCGCAGGCTGTCCTGGTTGGTGCTGCGCGCGCGATAGCGAAAGCGCAGTTGCTGGCGCTCCAGCACCGCCCCGGCGACGCTGCGGAACACCGTCTGGTCGAGCCGCCGCGAAAGGCTGCGAGTGACCCGAATGCGTTCGATCGGGAAGCGCCGTCCGCCGTTTTGATGCTGCAGCAATTGTTCGATGCGCGCGCGCAGCGGCGCCAGCGTACCGCTCAGCATTTCGCCGCCGGTGCGCGCCAGCAACTGGTGCATGGCCAGCAGCGATTCCAATTCGGCGCTGGACAGCCACAGCCCGGGTAGTTCGAAACTGCCGGCGGCGTCGGCAGCATAGTGGAAGGTCGCCTGCTCGCCGGTGGATTCGATCGGCGCGCCCAGGGCGTCGCGCAGGAAGGCGACATCGCGATAGACGGTGGCGCGCGAACATTCGAGTTCGTCCATCAGCCGGTTCAGCGCGACCGGGAAGCGCGCCGACTTCAGGATGCGATGCAGGGTGAGCAGGCGTTGGTAGCGATCCATGACGGCGGGTGCGGGCTGGATGAGGCGGCGGGATCGGCGACGGCGCCACCCTCGGATTCCGGCGTGGCCGGAACGCGGAGCGACACCAGCCGCCACTGGGCTGCGTGGCCGTCCACAGTATCGCGTTCGGCGCCGCTCGGGTACCCGGCGATCAGGTTTTTCCGCAGCGCAGAGGCATTTAACTCGGGCTTAGCGCGGCGCCGGCAAAGCTTGCGCGATGATTCTTGATAGCGATTTTGACGTCCGCCAAGCTTTACCCCGTCCGCGCACTGCGCCGCGCGCTTCGCCGATCCGGATTCTGGCGATCGCGGCCAGCCTGTGTCTGCACCTGTCCGGATTGGCTTGGTTACTTCTGCGCGCCGTCGATCCGATGCCCAGGGTGTCCCGGCCAGCGTCGTCGGCGCCCGCCGGCCTGCAGTTGGTCCTGATCGAAACGGAGCCGCCACAGCCGGCTGCTGTGCCGGCCGTGGCTGCCAGTCCAAGCCGCACCGCTGTGCTGAGCCAGGCGCCGCCGGCGCGCTGGCGGGTAGCACCCGCCGCGCCCGTGCCCGCCGCGCCCGTGCCCGCCGATCCCAAGCCGCCGACACCGCCCACCGCAGACGCCGCCGATTTGTTCGATTCGATCGCCGCCGCGGCCCGGGCGCAAGTGCGCACGGACGCTTTAGCGCCGCGCCAGCGGCCGCAGCCGGCCCTGCCCGGGCGTGGTGAAGCAATTATCGCCCTGCCGGTCCGATTCCGGCAGCGTCCTTCACCCGAACAAGTCGTGGCCGCCATCAGGGATTTCCTGGCGGCAGGCTCTGCGATGGCCTCCGACCGCGTCGGTGATGTGCGCGACCGCAATGATCCCCTGGTCCGCTGGACCGAACAGCGCATGCGCGACGCAGTCGATCCGGTCTGCAACGACCCCGAAAACCCGCGCATCGATGCCCGTTGTCTGGAGTAGACGGGAACCGGGCATCGGCAATGGTGGGAGCGACGGCCACGTCGCGACTTGGCTATCGAAGCGACCGTCGCGACCTGCCGGTCGCTCCCACAAAACCACACCCCATCTCCGAACACCAAACACCAAACACCAAACACCAAGCACCGAACATTTAAAACTTAAAACCTAAAACCTAAAACCGCACTACTACCCCACCACCCCCGCCACCTGCCAGGCGATCAAGGCTAGATAGGCGGCCAGCAACAGGGCGCCTTCGCCACGGCTGATGCGCATCTTGCGGCCCATCATCAAAAGCAGGACCGCGGCGAATCCGATCATCACCGGTAGTTCGAAGTGCTCGAGCGACGCCGCCACCGGCAGCGGGTGCAGGCTGGCGGTAATGCCCAGGATGAACAGGATGTTGAACAGGTTGGATCCGATCACATTGCCAACCGCGATATCGCTTTGGCCACGCAGGGCAGCGACTACCGAGGACGCCAGCTCGGGCAACGAGGTGCCAACGGCGACCACGGTCAAGCCGATCACCAACTCGCTGACGCCAAAGCCGCGTGCGATGGCCGACGCCGATTCCACCGCCAGCATGCCGCCACCGACCAGGCCGGCCAGACCGATCGCCAGCAGACCGAGGGTGGCCGGCCAGTGGTGAGGCGCGGCTTCGGGTAGCGCGGCGAGCTCGTGGCGGACGTGGGCGGACTCCTTTTTCCCGGCGCGCAAGACCAGAATCAGCAGGGCGATCTGGCCGGTCAGCAGCAGCATTCCCTCGGGCCGCGCCAACTTGCCATCCATCGCCATCAGCCACAGCAGCACCGACGCGCCCAGCATCAGCGGCGCCTCAACCCGCAGCAGGCGCATGTGGATAGCGAGCGGCGCGAGCAGGGCCGAGATGCCGAGGATCAGGCCGATATTGGCGATATTGCTGCCGACCACATTGCCCAGCGCGATGTCGTAATGATTGCTGTAGGCGGCACTCAGGTTCACCGCCAGCTCCGGCGCTGAGGTGCCAAAGCCGACGATGACCAACCCGATCACATAAGGCGTCAGTCCAAGGCGCTGCCCCATTCCGCAGGCGCCACGGATGAACAGATCGGCGCCGACGGTGAGTACCGCCAGGCCGGTGGCGAACAACAGGGCTTGCCAGAGCATGGTCTACCTCGAGGGTGAGCGGGGCGGGGGCGCCGGGGCCGGCACAGAACGAACAGCGTATCTACTACTTCTTCAGCGGGCGACCGGCGCGTATGGCAGACGGGACCATGATCGTGAATCAGCTATTGGCATCAATGTCGCCTAGCGCCAGCAGCAGTCGTCGGGCGCGCTTGTCCGGCTTGTGCTCGGGCGGCTGCATGCCCAGCGACTGCATGCGTCGCCGTTCCCGGTCGGCAAGGCGCTGGTCGCGGCTGTCATCGTCTTCGCGATACAGCGACTGGGCGACCGGCGCCGGGCCACGTTGCAGGGCCAGGGCGCTGACTTCGATTCGATAGCGCTCCTGCTCGCGGACCAGTTCGATGCGGTCGCCGACCTTGAGCAAACGTGCCGGTTTGGCGACCTGTTCGTTGACCTGCACCCGGCCCTGCTCGACCGCCTGTTTGGCCAGGGCACGGGTCCGATACCAGCGCGCCGCCCACAGCCACTGGTCCAGGCGGACCGTCGCGGTACCGGCGGCGGCGCTGCTCATGCCAGCAGCGTATTGATCCGGCGCAGAAAGGCGGCCGGATCGTCGAGCTGGCCGCCGGCCGCGAGTCGGGCCTGGTCGAGCAGCACCAGGGCCAAGTCGCCGGCCACCGCGTCGTCCGCAGTGTTGCCCAAGCGTTGCACCAGGGCGTGGGCCGGATTGATTTCCAGCATCGGCGCGCTGTCCGGCACCGCCTGGCCAGCGGCGCGCAACAGTTGCTGCATGTGCAGCGCCATCTCGTACTCGTCTTGCACCAGGCAGGCCGGCGATTCGGTCAGGCGCGCGCTGACCCTGACCTCACGCACCTTGTCGCCGAGCAGGGTCTTGATGCGGGCGGTCAGCGGCGCGGCCGATTGCTCGGCCTCGGCGTGCTGTTTCGCTGCGGCTTCGTCGAGCTTGAACTCGCCCTTGGCAACATTGCGCAGCTTCTTGCCGGCGTATTCGTTGAGATGCCCAGCGACCCATTCATCGATGCGGTCGCACCACAGCAGCACCTCGGTGCCGCGCGCCTTGAGTGCTTCGAGTTGCGGGCTGCCGGCGGCGGCGGCGTAGCTGTCGGCGGTCACGTACCAGATGGTATCTTCGCCCTCGGCCATGCGTCCGATGTAGTCGTCGAGCGAGACCGTCGGCTTGGCGCCGTCACTGCGGGTCGAGGCGAAGCGCAGCAGTTTGGCGACCCGCTCGCGATTGCCGTGGTCCTCGACCACGCCTTCCTTCAGAACCTGGCCAAAGGCCTGGTAGAAGGTCTGGTACTTGTCCGGCTGCTCGGCGGCCAGGCTGTCCAGCAGATCCAGCACACGCTTGCCGAGGCCACTGCGGATCTGCTGGACCAGGCGGTTCTCCTGCAGGATTTCGCGCGAGACATTGAGCGGCAGGTCGTCGGAATCGATCACCCCACGCACGAAGCGCAGATAGGCTGGCAACAACTGCTCGCTGGCGTCCATGATGAACACCCGGCGGATGTACAGCTTGAGGCCGCGGCGCTCCTCGCGGCCGCTGCTCAACAGATCGAACGGTGCCTGGGTCGGCAGATACAGCAAGCTGGTGTAGCTCTGTTTGCCCTCGACCCGGTTGTGGGTCCAGGCCAGTGGTTCGTCGTAGGCGTGGGCGATGTGCTTGTAGAAACCCTGGTAATCGGCGTCGCTGAGTTCGGACTTCGGTCGCGCCCACAACGCCGAGGCGTGGTTGATGGTCTCGAACGCCGGGCTCGCCGGGCTCGCCTCTGCGTCTGCGTCATCGGTATCGGCATCGGTGTCGGCCTTGGCCATGCGGATCGGGAAAGCAATATGGTCGGAATACTTGGCGACCAGACTGCGCACCCGCCACGGCTCCAGGAACTCGTCTTCGCCCGGCTTGAAGTGCAGGGTGATGCGCGTGCCGCGATGATCCAGAGTGGCGGTTTCGACGGTGTATTCACCGCTGCCGGTGGACTCCCAGCGCACGCCCTGGTCGGCATCCGCGTCGGCGCGGCGGGTATCCAGGGTAACCTTGTCGGCGACCACGAAGGCCGAATAGAAACCGACCCCGAATTGGCCGATCAGCGCACTGTCTTTGCGCGCATCGCCGGACAGCGCGTCGAGAAAACGCCGGGTGCCGGAGCGCGCCACCGTGCCGATGTTGTCGATCACTTCGTCGCGGCTCATGCCGATACCGTTGTCGCTGATGCTGAGCGTACGCGCCTCACGATCGATGTCGATACGGATCGCGAACTCGCCGTCGCTGCCGGTCAGGGCAGGGTTGGCGATCGCTTCGAAGCGCAGCTTGTCGCAGGCGTCGGAAGCATTGGAGATCAGTTCGCGCAGGAAGATTTCCTTGTGCGAATACAGCGAGTGGGTGACCAGTTTCAGCACCTGCTCGACCTCGGCCTCGAAGCGGCGGGTTTCGACGGGTGCGGTGGTTTCGGCAGTCATGACGTACTCCGGATCGAAGGGGAAAACCAGCATCGGAAGTGGAGGCACCGGGCCGTGTATTCAAGCCGGGCCGGCGAGCGCGGGCTCGCCCTGCGGAGCATCGCTACGGATCGCCGCGACGGAACGCCGCAAACGCCAACGGCCGCTCGCGGCGGCCGTTGCAACGGCGCTGCCGAACCGCAACGGGGCGGCCCGGCAGCGGATGTTTCCAGGAAAGCGACTCAACGCGCGGCGTTGAGGTCTTCCTTGATGCGTGCGGCCTTGCCTTCCAGCTCGCGCAGGTAGTACAGCTTGGCCCGACGCACCGCACCACGCCGCTTGACGGCAACCGATTCGATCACCGGCGAGTGGTTCTGAAAGACCCGCTCGACCCCGAAGCCATGCGACATCTTGCGCACGGTGAACGAGGAATTGAGGCCGTCGTTGGAACGCGCGATGACCACGCCTTCGTAGGCCTGCACCCGCTCACGGTTGCCTTCCTTGACCTTGACGTTCACCACCACGGTATCGCCCGGACCGAAATCCGGCAGGCTGCGGGTGATCTGGCGCTGTTCAAACTGTTGCAGAATGTTCATGGCTGTTGTCCGTGTTCTAAGGTTCGAATTTGCCGACATCCGGGTCGACGCGTTCGTGATCGGCCAGGTATTCCCGCCGAAAATCATCGAGCAGCTTCCGAGCCGCCGCATCCAACTCCATCCTGGCCAGCAGATCCGACCGCTGCAACCAGGTTCGTCCCAGCGCCTGTTTGAGGCGCCATTGCCGGATCAGGGCATGATTGCCGGACAACAACACCGCCGGCACCGCGCCCTTGCTGTCGCCGTCTTCGCGCTCGGGTCGCGAATAATGCGGACAATCGAGCAGGCCGTCGGAAAACGAATCCTGCCGGGCCGACTCGGGATCGCCGAGCGCCCCGTCCTGCAGGCGCCCAAGCGCATCGATCAATACCGCCGCGGCCAGCTCGCCGCCCGACAGTACGTAATCGCCAATCGACAATTCCAGATCGACACTGTCATCCAGCAAACGCTGGTCGATACCTTCGTAGCGACCACACAACAAGATCAATCGCGGTGCCGCCGCCAGCCGCACCACCGTTGCCTGGGTCAACCGTTCGCCCTGCGGGCTCAGGTAGATCACCGGCGCCGGTTGTGGGTCGGCCGACCGTACCGTGCGCAAAACCGTGCGCAGCGGCTCGGTCATCATCACCATGCCTGGCCCACCACCAAACGGTCGATCGTCCACGCTCTGGTGGCGGTCGGTCGCGGCTTCGCGTGGGTTCCAGGTAGTGACCTGCAACAAACCGCGCTGCTGCGCCCTGCCAACCACCCCGACCCGGGTTGCCGCTTGCACGAACTCCGGAAACAGCGTGACCACATCGATCCGCATGGCACTCAAAAATCCGCGTCCCAATCGAGATCGATGCGCTTGCCGGCGGGATCATACCGGGTCACATAACGGTCCCAGACCAGCGGCACCAGATGCTGGCGCTCGCCCTCGATCACCAGCACGTCATTCGCGCCGGTCGCAAACACATGCGAGACCACACCAAGCCGCACACCATCCTTGCCGAACGCTTCCAAGCCTTCCAGGTCGACCCAATACACCTCGCCGGCGGCCGGCGCCGGCAGTTCGCTGCGGGCAATCCGGATCTCGGCACCGACCAGTGCAGCCGCCTGGTCGCGATCATCGACACCCTGCAACTTGACCACCATGCCGCGTCCCTGCTCGCGACCCTGCTCGACCCTGGCGTTCGTCAACGGCGCTCCGTGGAGCTGCCAGTTGCGATAGCGGAACAGGTTGCCGCGCGGCTCGGTGAACGACTCGACCTTGAGCCAACCCTGTACGCCAAACACCGCTTTGATGCGCCCCAGCGTGAGCTGCCGGTCGTTCATCGAAACGCTATCAGGCTGCGGGCGTCGACAGCGCCTGCTGCTTGATCAGGAACTTGACCTTGTCGGTCGGCTGCGCGCCCTTGGCGATCCAGGCATTGATCCGGTCGGTATCGAGCTGCAGTTTGACTTCCTTGCCGGTTGCCACCGGATTGTAGAAGCCGACCCGTTCGATGCTGCGGCCGTCGCGCGGGCTGCGGCTGTCGGTGACCATAACGTGATAGAACGGGCGCTTCGGGGCGCCACCGCGGGACAGGCGAATCTTGACCATCGGAGTTTCTCTGGTTGGCGTCGCGCCCCGAAACAGCGGGGCGAAAACGGAGCCGGGCATTATAACCAATGCCGGCGGAAAGGGAATAGGGCTTGTGGGGCGGGGGGCGGGGGGCGGGGGGCGGGGGACGGGGGACGGCAGGAGCAACAACGGCGTCGTCCCGGCGTACGCCGGGACCCAGTGCTGGGAGAGGCCGGTAAGGTCCAGACTGGGCCCCGGCGTTCGCCGGGGCGACGGCTTTGCTGTCTTCGGTCCTCTGTCAACTGCTCGGTCCTCTGTTTTCTGTCCCCTGTCCTCAGCCGCCCTGGTAGGTCGCGCAATAAGCCGCCAGGCGCTCGCGGTAGGTGGTTTTCTGGGCTTCGCTGGCGAAGCTGGCGGTGAAGCTGTTTTCGGCCAGTTGCACGGCTTCGGCGGCAGTCAAGCCGAGCGCTTCTACGGTCTCGACCAGGTTCTGGTTCAAATAGCCACCGAAGTAGGCCGGGTCGTCGGAATTGATGGTGACCAGCAGGCCGGCGTCGAGCAACTGCTTGAGGTTGTGCTGGGCCAGCGTGGGAAACACCCGCAGTTTGACGTTGGATAAGGGGCAGACGGTGAGCGGGATGCGCTCGCGCACCAGGCGCTCGACCAGGGCCGGATCGCGCAGTACCTGCACGCCGTGGTCGATGCGTTTGACTTCGAGCAGGTCGAGCGCGTCGCGAATGTATTCGGGCGGACCCTCCTCGCCGGCGTGGGCCACGCAGTGCAGACCGAGCATGCGCGCCACCTTGAACACCCGGGCGAATTTTTCCGGCGGGTTGCCGACTTCGCTCGAATCCAGCCCGACCGCAATGAACTTGCCGATATGCCGGGTGCTCTGCTCCAGGCTTGCGAACGCGGCTGCCTCGTCCAGGTGGCGCAGGAAGCACAGGATCAAGTCGGCCTTGATGCCCAATTCGGTCTCGGCTTCGTCGCAGGCGCGGCGCAGGCCATTGATGACGGTGGCAAAGGCAACGCCGCGCTCGGTGTGGGTCTGCGGGTCGAAAAAGATCTCGGCGTGGATGATGTTGTCGGCCTGGGCGCGGCGCAGATAGGCGATCGCCATCTGGTAGAAATCGTCTTCGTTCAAGAGCACGCTGGCGCCGGCGTAATAGACATCCAGGAAGCTCTGCAGATTGCTGAACGCGTAGGCGGCGCGCAGCGCCTCGACACTTTGGTAGGGCAGGCTGATGCCGTTCTTTTCGGCCAGGGCGAAGATCAGCTCCGGCTCCAGGGTGCCCTCGATGTGCAGGTGCAACTCGGCCTTGGGCAGGCCGCGCACGAAGTCGGGCAGGGCGGCGGGTGCGATCGAAGAAAAATCCATACGTTGACTCGTTGGCGTCGTTGGGGGTGGCAGTCTGGCGCAAGCGACCCGCACAGCCAAGCACCTGGGTCACGACCGAGGCGCCAACGCGGCAGCAGGGCAAGTCATCGGGCGCGCTCGTCGTTCGGCCCGGCACTCTGCGCCCACCATCCGGCGGATGTGCTGGCCTGTATGACGAAACTCCTCTTCAAACATTGCGTGGCGCGCCCAATGCACGCCACGAACAGGTTGTAACTGCGGCAATGTCAAGGTCGGGCTTGATTGTCGGGTTGGCCTCTGATCCAGCGACCTTGGGTGGGGTCAGGTGCGAGGAAAGGGATGCCAGTCAGGCACGACCGCGCTACCCTTTGGCGATGAACGAAGATGCCCACTTCCTGTTGAACGGTCGGCCGGTTTCCCTGGCTGGCGAGAATCCGACCCAGAGCCTGCTGCGCTGGTTGCATGGCCAGCGCCTGACCGGCACCAAGGAAGGCTGCGGCGACGGCGATTGCGGCGCCTGCACGGTGGCGGTGGTCGCCGCCGATGCCGGCGGTCGCCGTCACTACCAGGCCTGGAACAGTTGCCTGCTGCCGCTTGGCAGCCTGCCCGGGCGCGAGGTGTTCACGGTCGAGGCGCTGGCCGAGGGCGAGCGCTTGCATCCGGTGCAGCAGGCGCTGGTCGATTGCGCCGGCTCGCAATGCGGCTATTGCACGCCGGGCTTCGTGATGAGCCTGTTCGTCGGCAACATGAATCGCGAATTCGGCGATGCGGTGATCGAGGGCAATCTATGCCGCTGCACCGGTTATCGACCGATCCGCGAGGCGGCGGCACAGCTAGCGGCCGCAGCGACCGCGGATACGCGTTTCGGCGCGGTGCTGGCGCAGACGGCCGCAACCCCGGCCGAGGCCCGGCTCGGCCAGTTCTTCAGCCCGACCACGCTGGCCGCGGCCATCTCGCTCAAGCAGCAATACCCGGCGGCGCAGTGGATCCAGGGCGCAACCGACCTCGGTGTGGCGCTCGGTCGCGGCCAGCCGCCGGCGCCGGCCTATATCTCGCTGGAGCGGGTGGCCGAATTGCAGCGACTCGACGTCGACGCGGATCGGGTCTGGATCGGCGCCGGGGTCAGTCTCTCCCGTCTCGAAACCGAACTGGCCGGCGTACTCCCGGCGCTCGACCAGATGCTGCCCTGGTTCGCTGCCCGCCAGGTCAAGAACCGCGCGACTTTCGGCGGCAATCTCGGCAGTGCCTCGCCGATCGGCGACCTGCTGCCGATCCTGCTCGCGCTCGACGCCCGCATCCACCTGCGCGGGCCCGACGCTGAGCGCGATCTGCCGGCCAATGGTTTTTTCCTCGCCTACCGGCAGACCCAACGCCGGCCGGAGGAATTGATCGTCGGCGTGGAGATCCCGCGCCGGCCCGTTTGGATCAGCGCCGCTTACAAGGTCGCCAAACGCCAGACCGACGACATCAGCATCGTCGCCGCGGCGTTCGCGCTCTGCCTCGACCCGGCGCGGCGGGTGCAGGACGCGCGCCTGGCCTATGGCGGGGTGGCCGCGCTGCCGCTGCGCGCCAGTGGCGCCGAAGCCTTGCTGCTCGGCCGGGTGCTGGACGAGGCCTGCCTGGGCGAGGTGGCGGCGGCACTTGCGACCGAGTTCCAGCCACTCGACGACCACCGCGCCAGCGCCGCCTATCGCCGCCGCTTGTGCGCCAGCCTGTTCGAGCGCTTCGTGCGCGAGCGACTGCCATGAGCGTCACCGGTTTGCGCCACGACAGCGCGGTCGGCCACGTTACCGGCCGGTCGATCTACACCGACGAGCAGTTGCCGCCAATCGGTCTGACCAGCCTGTATCCGGTGCAGGCGCCGCACGCGCATGCCCGCATCCTCGCCATCGATACCCGCGCTGCGCTGGCCTGTCCGGGGGTGCTCGCGGTGCTGACCGCGGCGGATATTCCCGGCGCCAACCAGACCGGCCCGATCATCCACGACGAGCCGCTGCTGCCCAGCGATTGCGTGAGCTATTTCGGCCAGGTGCTGGCCTGGGTGGTGGCCGAGGACGAGGCCTCGGCGCGCGCCGCGGCCGAGCGGGTCGCGATCGACTACGCGCCGCTGCCGGCGCTGTTGTCTCTGGAGCAGGCGATCGCGGCCGGGTCCTATCACCTGCCGCCGTCCACCATCCGTCGCGGCGACGCGCGCGCCGCGTTGGCCGCCGCGCCTCACAGTTTGCACGGCGAACTACTGATCGGCGGTCAGGACCATTTCTATCTGGAGACCCAGACCAGTTGGGTGACCCTGGATGCCGAGGGCAATTACCTGGTCACGGCTTCAACCCAGCACCCGAGCGAGACCCAGGCGGTCATCGCGCATGTGCTGGGCATTCCCGCGCACCGGGTGATCTGCCGCTGCCTGCGGATGGGCGGCGGTTTTGGCGGCAAGGAAACCCAGGCCAATGCCTTCGCCGCCGCGGCGGCGCTGGCCGTGCGGCACACCGGGCGACCGGCGCGGATCAAGCTGCCGCGCAGCCTGGACATGCAATTGACTGGCAAGCGCCACCCGTTCTTCGCGCGCTTTGAGGTCGGCTTCGACGCGGACGGCCGGATTCTCGCCCTGTGCGCGGAGCTGGTCGCCGACGGCGGCTGGAGCACCGACCTGTCGCCGCCGGTACTGCTGCGCGCGATGGTGCACATCGACAACGCCTACTTCCTGCCGCATGCCGAAATCACCGGCCGGATCGCCAAGACCAACCTCGCCTCGAATACCGCGTTCCGCGGCTTCGGCGGGCCGCAGGGCATGCTGGTCGGCGAGGAAATCATCGACCGTATCGCGCGATCGCTCGGCATCAGCGCCGACCTGGTGCGCGAGCGCAATTTCTATCGCGACGGCGAGACCCCGGACCGCAACCACACCCACTACGGCCAGCCGGTCGTCGACAACCACCTGGCCGCGCTGTGGTTCGAACTGAAACAGCGCAGCGATTTTGCCGCGCGCCGGGAGCGGATCGCCGCGGCCAACGCCGGCCAGACCGGCAGCAAGCGCGGCATCGCGATCACCCCGGTCAAGTTCGGCATTTCCTTCAACAAGACCGAGTACAACCAGGCCGGCGCCCTGGTGCATATCTACCAGGACGGCAGCGTCCAGCTCAATCATGGCGGCACCGAAATGGGCCAGGGCCTGCACAGCAAGATGCTGGCGGTGGCCAGCCGCAGCCTGGGCATCGCGGTCGAGCGCATCCGCCTGATGACCACCAGCACCGACAAGGTGCCGAACACCTCGGCGACTGCCGCGAGCAGCGGCGCCGACCTGAACGGCCAGGCGGTCAAGGCCGCCTGCGAGACCCTGCTCGCGCGCCTGCGCCCGCTTGCGGCGCAGTTGCTGGACGGCAGCGAGGCGGCGTTGTGCTTTGCCGACGACCGGGTGTTCCTGCAGCACGCCCCGCAGCATTCGCTCGCCTTCGACGCGTTGGTGCGGGCGGCCTACGACGCGCGCATCAGTCTGTCGGCGACCGGCTATTACCGCACCCCGGACCTGCACTGGGACGCGGCCAGCGGCCAGGGCCATCCGTTCTTCTATTTTGCTTTCGGCGCGGCGGTCTGCGAGGTCGAGGTATGCGGTTATACCGGCGTGCAGCGTCTGCTGCGCGTGGATCTGCTGCACGATGTCGGCGATTCGCTGAGCGAGGCGATCGACCGCGGTCAGATCGAAGGCGGCTTCGTGCAGGGGCAGGGCTGGCTGACCTCGGAGGAATTGCGCTGGGGCAGCGATGGCCGGCTGCTGACCGACGCGCCCAGCACCTACAAGATTCCGACCGTGGCCGAGGTGCCGGAGGATTTCCGTCTGGGCCTGTTCCAACGTCCGCGCCCGCCCAGTGTCGAGGTCATCTACGGCAGCAAGGCGGTCGGCGAACCGCCGCTGATGCTGGCGCTGGCGGTGCGCGAGGCGATCCGTGAGGCGGTCGCCGCGTTCGGCGAAGCGGGCGCCGTAGCGCTGGCCGCGCCGGCCACGCCGGAGGCGATTTTGGCCGCGATCGACACGGTGCGGCGCCGGTGAGCGAACGGCTGTGGCGGCAACTCGACGACTGGCTCGGCCGACAGCCGGTCATCGTCGCCAGCGTGCTGGCCGCGAGCGGCGCCACCCCGCGGCGCGCCGGCAGCCGCATGCTGATTACCACCGAAGCCTGCGCCTTCAGCATCGGCGGCGGCCTGGCCGAGGCCCGGGTGATCGCGGCGGCCCGGGCATTGCTTGCGAGCGGCGGCGCAGCGGACGAACTCGCCATTGACCTGACCGGCCGCGCGCATTCGGCCGGGGTCTGCGGCGGCCAGATGCGGATCGGCCTGCGCCGCTTCGCCGGGCCCGACGATCGAGCGTCGATCGCGGCCGTGGTCGCGAGCCTGGGCGCCGGCCGGCGCGCCGAACTGCCCGGTCCGGGCCCGACCGGCGCCGACGGCCACTGGCTGCAACCCGATCCGCGCCTGCTGATTTCCGGCGCCGGACACTGCGGCCTGGCGCTGTACCACGCCACCCGCGCGCTGGACTTCGACCTGTGGGTACACGATACCCGGCCCGGCTGTTTTGCGGGCGATGCCTTTGCCGAGGCCGAATGCCTGTGCGGCGAAGCGGCACTGCTCGCCCGCGCCTGGGACAGCGAGCGGGCGGTCTACGCGGTATTGCTCAATCGCGATTTTCACGCCGACCTGGCGGTGCTCGCCGCGCTCGCCGGACGACCGCTGGCCTACCTCGGCATGATGGGCAGCCAGCGCCGCATCGCCGAAGTGCGCGAACGCCTCGCGGCCAGCGGCCTAACCTTGCCCGAACTGCATGCGCCGGTCGGCATCGAAATCGACGCCGAAACCCCGGCGGAGATCGCCATCAGCATCGCCGCCGAACTGATCGCAGTGCGTAGGATGGGTAGAGCGCAGCGGCCTTCAACGGCGTAACCGGTCAACCCATCACTGCCGTAGGCTGGTGGTGAGCGCAGCGAACCCCAGCGCCGTCGGCAGGCTGGGTAGAGCGCAGCGGGCTTTAACGGCGCAGCCACTCAACCCCTCACCGCACCTGAATGCCGTCGCCGCGCGTCCGCCCAAGACACATGCCGGCCGGCGCGCCAGCGGCTAGGCTCGATGCTTCGTGTCGAACCCAAGGAGCTGGTGCATGCATCGATTGTCGCTGTGGCTGTTGTTGTTGTTGGTGGGCGGACTGGCCAGCGCCCAGACCGAAACTCCGGATCAGGGCGCCGCCAACGGCGAATCCGCTACGGTCCAGTTGGAAACCATTCTGGTTACCGGCGAGCAACCCGGCCCGGGTTTGTGGAAGGTTTCCAAGGGCGAGCATGTACTGTGGATTCTGGGTACGGTTTCGCCGCTGCCGAAAAAGATGGTCTGGCTGGCACCCGCCACCGAAGCGGTGATCGCCGAATCTTCTGAAATCATCGCCCCGCCCCGGGCCACGGTCGGCATCGGCTGGTTCAAGGCGATGACCATGATGCCGACCCTGATGGGTGCACGTAAGAACCCCGACGGCATCAAGCTGAAGGATGTCGTGCCCGCCGATCTGTACGCGCGCTGGCAGGTGCAAAAGCAACGTTATCTTGGCAAGGACAAAGACAGCGAGGGCTGGCGGCCGATCTTTGCCGGTTCCGAACTTTACGCCCGTGCCATCGACAAATCCGGATTGGCCGATACCGGGGTGGTTTGGCCGGTGGTGAGAAAGCTGGCCAAGAAGCACCGCATTCCGGTGACCCGGCCCCTGCTCAAGCTCGAAATCCAACACGCCCGCAAGACGGTCAAGAACTTCCGCAAATCCGAGCTCGACGACCTGGCCTGTTTCGACCGTCTGCTCGACCGCGTCGAGCACCAGTTGCCGGCGCTCGCCGAACGTGCCAATGCCTGGGCGGTCGGCGATCTCGCCGCCCTGCGCCAGCAGGACTACAGCGATCTCACCAATCCCTGCTGGACGGCGATCATGCAAAGCTCGTTCGTCGCCGACCAGAAACTCGGCGACCTGGAGCAACGCCTCGACCAGCTCTGGTTCGATGCCGCGGAAAAAGCCCTGGCTGCGCACCGCCAGAGCTTCGCGCAGTTGTCGATCAATACTCTGATCGAAGCCGATGGTTATCTGGCCCGGCTAGCGGCCAAGGGTTATCGGGTCGAGGCACCGGATGACCTGGCACCGCCAACGTCGGAGGGCGAGCCGGGACCAGCCACCGATCCCGATGCAAGGGCCGCCACGGTCGAAGTGCCTTAGCGCCCCAGGGTTTGCTTGGTTTTGGTGCAATTGCTGCGGATTCGCGCAAGAGTGGCATCGCGTCGACCGGGCAAGTGCGGCCCAGCCGGCGAATAGACTGCCATCATGGCGTTCGTCGGGAATGGCACGGGCCTTGCCAAGACTCTAACGTTTTTCCACACCCTTCCCCATTGGAGTGCACCATGTCCGTAGAAAATGTGCTGAAACAGATCAAGGACCACGAGATCGATTTTATCGATCTGCGCTTTGCCGACCTGCGCGGCGTCCAGCACCATGTCAGCTTTCCCGCCGACGGCGTCGATGCCAGCCTGTTCGAGGACGGCAAGATGTTCGACGGTTCCTCGATTCTGGGCTGGAAGGGCATCAACGAATCGGACATGGTGTTGATGCCGGATCCGACCAGCGCCGTCATCGACCCATTCACCGAGCACCCGACCCTGATCCTGGTCTGCGACGTACTCGAACCCTCGACCATGCAGGCCTACAGCCGCTGCCCGCGTTCGGCCGCGCGCCGTGCCGAGGCCTTCATCAAGTCCAGCGGCGTGGCCGACTCGGCGTTTTTCGGCCCGGAGCCCGAGTTCTTCATTTTCGACAACGTGCGCTTCCAGAACGGCATCAATGCTGCCGGCTTCGAGATCGAATCGGAGGAGGCCGCCTGGAGCTCGAACAAAAAATACGAGTCCGGCAATACCGGCCATCGCCCGGGCATCAAGGGCGGCTACTTTCCGGTCGCGCCGGTCGATTCGCTCGGCGATATCCGCGGCGAGATGTGCAAGATTCTCGCCGCCATGGGCCAGACCGTCGAGGTCCACCACCACGAAGTCGCCACCGCTGGCCAATGCGAGATCGGGGTCCGCTTCAACACCCTGGTCAAGAAGGCCGATGAGCTGTTCAACCTGAAGTACGTGGTCAAGAACGTCGCCCACCGCAACGGCAAGACCGCCACCTTCATGCCCAAGCCACTGGTCGGCGACAATGGCTCGGGCATGCACGTCCACCAGTCGCTGGCCAAGGGCGGACAGAACCTGTTCTCCGGCGATGGTTACGGCGGCTTGAGCCAGCTCGCGCTCTGGTACATCGGTGGCGTGTTCAAGCACGCCCGCGCGATCAATGCCTTCTCCAACTCCAGCACCAACAGCTACAAGCGCCTGGTGCCCGGCTTCGAAGCACCGGTGATGCTCGCCTATTCGGCGCGCAACCGCTCGGCTTCTTGCCGTATTCCCTGGGTGGCAAGCCCCAAGGGCCGGCGCATCGAGGTGCGCTTTCCGGATCCGGTCAACTCCGGCTACCTGACCTTCACTGCCCTGCTGATGGCCGGACTCGACGGCATCAGGAACAAGATCGACCCAGGCGAGGCGATGGACAAGGACCTCTACGACCTGCCGCCCGAAGAGGGCCGCAAAGTGCCGACCGTCTGCCATTCGCTCGACCAGGCACTGGAGGCACTGGACCGCGACCGCGACTTCCTGAAAGCCGGCGGGGTGTTCAACGACGACCTGATCGACGCCTACATCGAGCTTAAAATGCAGGAAGTCACCCGCTTCCGTGCCGCCACCCATCCGCTCGAGTTCCAGATGTATTACTCGATCTGAGCCGAACCTGGCAGGGGCGACCCGACCGGTCGCCCCCACGACGCATAGGTTGTGCTGAGCGCAGCGAAGCGCAACAGCCCAAACCGCATCGGCCCCCGCAGCAATAACCGGCCCGGTTTTCGGGCCGTTCATGCCGACCCGAAGCGGGTGTTACCAAACCACCTCGGCCATAGAGCAATTCAGCCCCGAACCAATCCCCAGCAGGGCGATGCGCTTGCCCTTTTGCAGGCGGCCGAGTTCGCTCAGTTTGGACAGCGCGATCGGCACCGAGGCCGGGCCGATATTGCCGAACTCCGGAAATACCGTGAGCATCTTCTTTGGATCGATGCCGAGTAGGTCGCAGATCGCGCTGGTGTGCACCTTGCTGATCTGGTGGACCACAAACTCATCGAGTTCTTCGCTGACCCAGCCGAGCCCGGCGCGGGCCGCCTGAAAGGTCTTGGCGGCAAGCTTCAGCCCCTCGACCAGCAGGGTGCGGGTGTCGGTGACCATGCGGTCGATGTTGCCGCGGCACAGGTGCGAATAATTGGTCGCGGCGCGGGTCACGCAGCCCAGATAGCGATGCCCGTCCGGGACCAGTTCGGAGCGCGCCAGCACCATCGCCGCGGCGCCGGATCCGAGCGTCAGCGAGGCGAACTCGCTGCGGAACTGGTCGGCGGTCACCCCCGGGCTGAGCAGGCGCTCGGTGGTGAGTTCGTTGATCGTGTCGGCGGTCTCGCCATCGACCACCAGGGCGTATTCGATGTCGCCGCGCTCGATCATGCGCGCGGCGATGTCCATGCCATTGAGGAACGCCAGGCAGGCATTGCCGACATCGAAGTTCTGGCAGGTATCGGCCAGACCCAGATTGCCGTGGATGATGCTGGCCGTGCTCGGCTCCAGATAGTCCCGGCACACCGAGGTATTGATCAGAATACCGATGCTCTCGTGCGCCACACCGCTGATCGCCAGCGCCTTCTGCGCGGCCAGGGTGGCGGCATCGGACGGCTGGGTGGCATCGCCCCACAGCCGCCGCGCGTAGATACCGGCGACGTCTTCGAGCAGATTTTCGCGGATGCCGAGCCGGTCCAGGGTCGGCTGCAAGCGCAGCATGATCGCCTCCGACGACAGCCGCACCGGTGCATCGATATGGGTTACGGCGGCGATCGAAACGTGCTTGTAATGCATGGGGCACTCGCTGATGTCCAGGGCAGACCGACTAGGCTAGCGCAGTGCTGCCGGGAAACCAAATGGAACGGGGAACGGGGAACGGGGAACGGGGAGGGGGGAGGGGGGAGGGGGTGCGGGGAGCAGGGAGCGGGGAAGCACACCGGCGTCGTCCCGGCGAAAGCCGGGACCCAGTCTCGAACATTGCGGGGAGGGCCCATGCTGGGACCCAGCTATCGCCCAGGCGGAGATAAAGTCTGCGGTCCGCCGTCTGTTCTTCGTGCCCTGGGTCCCCTGGCCTTGGGCGCGGCCTACCCAAAGGACTGTCCGAGCAGGTAGGCCAGGGCGCCAGTCAGGAACAGGATCATCAGGCCATTGCCCCAATCGACCCCGGGCAGCAGGACCGAACGCCTGGGATGGCGCGGGTCATAGTGGACCGGGACTTCGCTTCCGCGCCGCATGCCTCGTAACAGACCGGCTGTCTTGCCGATGTCGTAGCTATGCACTGGTCGATAGGACAGCCGCCGCGATTCGAACCAGCGCGTGCCGACTCGATAGCGGTATTGCACCTTGGCGGTGTAGGACGAACTGCCGCCCTCTGCGTCGCTTTGTTCATCGACTGTGGCGGAGAGAATCGTGGCCGAAGTCTTGCGCCAATACCGCGAGGCAAGGCCGAGCTGCACTTTGTACAGCTCCCAAAGCCACCAGCCGGACAGGATCAGTACGAACGCGGATCGCACAGGCTCGTTCGAAACCGTCATGGACCGCCCTCCTACCTGTCGGTACCGGACGGCCTAGCCGCGTGGGAGTTCTTCGATCAGCCCGAAGCGGTAGCCATCGGGATCGCGATAGAACGCCATCCATAGGTCGACCTGGCCGAGCGGTGCCACTCGGTGCGGGCTGGCGTCGCAGGGAACCTCGGCGTCGGTCAGCCGCTGATGGGCGAAATCCAGGTCGGCGCTGGTGAAATACAGCAGGGTATCGCCGGGGTTGATGCTGCGGCTGCCGGCCGCGCCCAGCATGAAGCGCAGCCCACCCAGATCGAAGAACACCACGTTGGCGGCCTCGAACAGAAACGACAGGCCGAGCAAGTCGCGGTAGAACGCCTTGGAGCGCTCCAGATCGCGCACACTGATCGCGCATTGCGCGAGTTCGCCGGTGCATACCTGGATTGCGTTCATGGGTTTTCCCCGCCTGCGCTGGTAGCGGCTCAATCTAACCGATCGGAGCGGCCGCTGCGACGGCGATCCGCCAAGCCTGAGCCAGGGTCTGTTCTTCGCAGTTTTCGCCGGGGCCGCCGCGATCGACGACCAGAAAGTCGCTCTCCCGGTCGAGGGCGAGCAGGGGGTGGTGCCAGGTGCCGCGAAAGAAGTTGATGCCCTGGCCGCTATCGGCCAGGAACACCCGCGGTCGCTGCGTTGGGCTTGTGGCGACCACGATCAGATAGCGCGCCGCGCTCAGCGGCACGAACGCCTGGCTGCCGAGCGGGTGGCGCTCAAGCAGGCGCAGGGTGAACGGCAGGGCGCGCGGCTCGGCGCGCACGATGCTGATCAGGGTGGTACCGCCGGCGCTATGACAGTCGGCCTGGGCCAGTGCGTGGAAACGCATGGCGCTGCCCTGATTGATCGGGTAGCGAACGCTCGCGCCGCTGGCCTCGATCACCTCGCCAAAGGCGGCGAACGCTGCCCGGCTCAGCGGTTCGACCTCGAGATCGACTGGAGCCGCTGGATTCACGCCGGCCGACCCCACAGGCGCAGACGCGAGACGCCGCCATCGGGATGGATGTTGAGTCGGACGTGGCTGACCGCGCCCAAGGGCTTCACTTCGGCCCGATAGCGGTGCTGATGATCCATGTTGAGTTTCTGCCCAGGCAGGAGTTCCGGCCAGAACATCGCCTGGGTGACCAGGGATTCGGGCGTGCCGCCCTCGACCAGCGCGGCCTGCAGGTCGCAGCGGTCCGGGTAGTTGCCCTTGAAGTGGCAGGTATCGACCTCGACCGCGACGATGTTGCCCGGGCGGGCCAGGGCGATCAGGCACCAGTCGTTGCCGGGTTCGCGGCGGCGGCGTGTTTCCCAGCCATCGCCCATGTTGACGCCACGCCCGGGCAGCAACAGATTCGCCGCCAGTCCAAAATGCTGATTGTTGGCGGCGACGATCGTGCCCCCCTGCAGTGCGCTGGCCAGGTCCACCAGGCCGTCGGCATCGCTGGCTCCGGGGTCGAATACCGGGCTGCCATAGACCCGCAGGCGGGCGAGTCCACCGTCGGGATACAGGTTGACGCGCAGGTGGCTAACCGGCGCGGCGGCGGCGATGGCGAAGTAGTGGTGGCGGTTGCCGGACAGATTCACCGCCGGCAGCAGCGGCGTCCAGTGGCTTGTGTCGTCCGGGTCGCCGTGCGCCAGCGCACAGGCCTCGATGCTGGCCGCCGGTGGATAGTTACCGGTGAAATGGCTGGTATCGAGATCGACCCCATGGATCAGTCCCGGGCGGGCCAGCCTGAGCACACACCAGTCGTGGCCCGGTCCGCGGCGGCGGCGACTCTCCCAGCCGTCCATCCACTTGCCGTTGTGGTCGTATTTTCCCGCGACGAACACCGCCGGTTCCGGGTTCAGCATGCGTTCCTTGGCGGCGAAGAAGTCGTCGCTGGCGGCGAGTGCCTGGGCGCCAAGGCGGGCGTCGGCGAGGTTGACGTAGCGTCGGCAGAACTCGGGTGCATCCGGGTCGGTGGCGATCAGAGCCATAGCTGGGAATTCCTTGTGCTTGGTTTCATTCGGGAACGAGTTCGGCCAGCCGCAACGCCGCGATGCGCTCGATCTGCTCCAGCGCGGTGGCGAATTCTTCGGCGCTGCTGTTGTGCAGACGCTGTTCGATGGCGCTGATGATGCTGGTACGGGTATGGCCCTTGACGGCGATGATGAACGGAAAACCGAAACGCGCGGTGTAGGCAGCATTGGCCGCCGTCAATTGCGCGAACTCCTGCGGCGAGCATCGATCCAGCCCGGCGCCGTGCTGCTCGGAAGCCGAAGCCGGCGTCAATTCCTTGCGCATCGCGGCCCTGCCGGCGAGTTCCGGGTGGGCGCGGATCAGCGCCAGCTTTTCCGCTTCGCTCGCTGCCGCCAGCGTCGCACACAAGGCTTGGTGCAAGGCCGCGCGGTCGGCGAATGGACGGGCCGAAGCGGCGCGTTCGGGTATCCACGGCGAATGCTCGAAGATCTGCGCCAGCGCATCAGCAAAGCTGGCAGGGTCGAGCGCATTGATTTCCGCGAGGGTGATCGGCATCGTCGCGCTCAAGGCAGGCTGATGCCGGTCAGACGCAGCAGCGCTTCGGCGTATTTGCTGCGCGTGGCTTCGATCACCTCGGCCGGGATGCGCGGGCCGGGCGCGGTTTTGTTCCAGTCCAGGGTCTCCAGATAATCGCGCACGAACTGCTTGTCGTAGCTGGGTGGACTGACCCCAACCTGGTACTGAGCGGCTGGCCAAAAGCGCGAGGAATCCGGGGTCAGCATCTCGTCCATCACCAGCAGGCGCCCGCTTTCGTCTACACCGAATTCGAGCTTGGTGTCGGCGATCAGGATGCCACGATCGGCGGCGTAACTCGCGGCATAGTGGTAGATCTTCAAGGTGGCCGCACGCACCAGCTCGGCCAGTGACCCGCCAACCAGGGCGACCACCGCATCGAAGCCGATAGTCTGGTCGTGGTCGCCGACCGCGGCCTTGGTCGAGGGCGTGAAAATCGGCTGCGGCAGGCGTTCCGCCTGGCGCAGACCGGCCGGCAGGGTAATGCCCGACACTTTGCCACTGGCCTGATAGTCCTTCCAGCCACTGCCAATCAGATAGCCGCGCACGATCGCCTCGATCGGCAGCGGGCGCAGACGTCGCGCGACGACACTGCGATTTTCGTACAGGGCGACATCGGCACCGCGTGGCAGACAATCGCCGACGCGCTTGCCAGTCAGGTGATTGGGCAGGATGTGGGCGGTGTGCTGAAACCAGAAGGTGGACATCTGGGTGAGTATCTCGCCCTTCCCCGGGATCGGGTCCGGCAACACCACATCGAAGGCCGACAACCGGTCGGTCGCCACGATCAGGAGTTCATTCTGCGGCAGGGCGTAAACATCCCGCACCTTGCCGCGGTGGACCAGGGTCAGTTCGGAAAGCTGAGTTTCGGCAAGGATGCGGGACAAGGGCGTCGGCGATCGGTCGGTTAACGGCGATTGTAGCGATGCCAGAGCCCGCGCTGCGCGCCGGGCGCGGATTGCTATGATGCCCGGATGCATCCCGCACCTTTCCATCCCGCCGGCGCATGAACTGGCGCAATGCCCTGATTGGCGCCATCGTTGGCTTTTTCTTGCTGAAAGGGCCGTTCGGGGCCTTGTTGGGTGCAATGTTGGCGCAGTGGTTCGGGCCACGCTGGCCGGACCAAGGCGCTGCCGTGGTCCCACCGCGGCTGATCGATCCTTTTTTCGCGCTGGCTGGCGCTTTGGCCAAGGCCGATGGCCGGGTTTCAACCGCCGAGGTTGCCGTTGCCGAACAGTGGATGCAGCGACTGCAGCTGGCAGCAGCGGGCCGGCGCCGTGCCGTCCAGGCGTTCGAAAATGGCAAGTCCACGCAGTTCGATGCTCGGGCTGCGGCCAGCGAGTTGGCCCGCTTCGGCTTGGTGCGCATGGATTTAAGGCTGATTCTGCTGGGTGCCCTGGAGCAGATCGCTGCGGCCGACGGCAGCATGCACGCGAACGCTGCCGACTTGCATGCACGAATCGTAGCCTGGCTGGACGTGCCCGAAACACTGTGGCGGCAGACCCGTGGTGGATTCGACGGACGAGCCTCGGCCACGGCCGGTGCTTCGGACTATGCCCAGCTTGGCCTTTCGATTGCGGCCACGGACGCCGAGTTGCGTCGTCGCTACCGACAGTTGCTTGCCCGCCACCATCCGGACAAGCTTGCCCGCGACGCAGGCCCGGCCGAGCGCACTGCTGCGGAGGAGAAGACCCGAAACCTTATCGCCGCCTACGAGCGGATCAAGGCGGCGCGTGGCATGGTTTGATTTGATTTGCTGGCAGTGCGGTCGCACGTCCGCGCCTGCTTGAACTACTCGAAGCCCGGCGGGAGAAAAGCTTCCTGGTCGCAGCGCTGGCGTTCGTCGGTCGTTGGGTCGCCGGGATTGCCAAACTCGTTCGATTGCGGCGAGGCCGCGGTGTTCGGATAGCGCGCGAAGCGCTCGCTGGCCAGGCGTTCAGCAGCCAGGGTCTGCGCTGGGTCGAGCAGTTCCCGGGCGGCAGAGATTTGCTGCTCCAGCCAGGTGATCTGGCGGGCATTGACCGTGGGCAGCGTGGTCAGGCGGCGCTGTGCGAGCAGCAGCAGACTGAGCGCCTCGCCCGGGTCTGGGGTCACCGCCTGCGCCAACAATCCGGGATTCATGTGATCGTCGTGCACCCCGTACGCCCAGGCCAGGGCGATCAGCGACTGGTTGTCGCCAGCCAGCGCCGCGCGTTTGGCGAGCGCCGGCGCCTCGTGCCGGTAGACCTCCAGGTCGGGTAGGTGGGCCAACGAGTTGCGCATGCGAAACACGTTGCCGGAGGCATACATCGCCATCGACGGCAGATGACCGGCCAGCGCTGCCTGGCGCCAGTAACGCACCTGTTCGCGTGGCGATGCACGCGGCACCGCGGCGCAATGTTCAGTGGCTTGTAAGGCGTTGGCGATCTGCTTTTCGAGACCGGCTTCGTAGTCTGCGCGCTGCTTGGCCGAAGCCTCGAATGCCTTGCGTTGCTCTTCGGTGGCCGGTTCGGGTCGCTGAAAACTTTTCATCTGCTGTAACTGGCGCGCCCGTAGCTGCGCCTGGGCCAGGGTGACATCGACTGTCTCGCAATGGCGCAGCTCGGCTGCCAAACGGCAAGCCGCCCGCGCGTCGCCTTGGTCAGCGCGTTCACGCAATTCGTCGATGAAGCTGGCCAATGGCGCATCCGGGGCCGGGAGTGGCAAGCTGGCCTGACGGGTCTGCGGCTGTAGGCCCGCCGCGGGCTTCGAAAGTGCAGTGCGGGCTTGACCGGTCGCGCCGGCCGTGGCTGGCGTTGGCTCGATGGTGGGCGTGTGCTCCAAAACCGCCGACGCGGGTTCGCCAGTGGTCGCGGGCGAGGTGGCCGCATAGCGCCCAAGTCCAAATGCCAGCAACACCGCAAGCGCCAGTGCCAGCGCGATTTTCCCGTTTTTCTGCATGGGTGCTTCCTTTGAGTGCCAGACTGTAGGGGCATGGCCCCAGTCAGGCGATGTGATAGCCCTTGTAGCGGGTACTGTGCGCTTCCATCAGTTCGTGCTGCGGGCGCTCGCTGCTGTAGTAATACAGCGCCAGCGAGCGGCGATAGACCCCGTCCGGCACCTCCAGTGGTACCGGGTGCCCGTGAAAAGTGTCGCTGCGGGTATTGAAGATCACCGCCCGATTAAACAGTGGCGTGACGCTCTTGACCATGCGACTGGCATCGGTCGACCAAAGTTCCAACTCACCATGATATTCCGGGCGCCAACCGTGGTTCAGATAAAGCAGGAAATTGATCCGGCGATGCACCTTGATACCCGGATGCCAATTGAAATCCGCATGAACGCCAAGGTGGCCGCCCTTGCCGATCAAATGCACCCCGCCGCCGGCCAGATGCGGGTCGGCGAGCAGGTGCTCGATCCCGGTCAGACGCTCCAGAAAACGCAGGAACGGGCCGCTGTTGAACTGCAGCAGGGCCGAACCGATCGCCTCGGGAAGCCGTTCGATGGCGTTGCTGGCCAGTTTGACCTCGAAGCCGGAGACGCTGAACTGCTGCCAGGCCACGTCCTGGTCGGGCCGTGGAAACACCTGGGCCAAGCGTTCCGCTGCTTCAGTAGTCAGGAAATCATCGAGAACGCAGTGCGGGAATGGCGTCGCCATAGCGTATGCCGCACGCGCCTGTTCGGCGAGGGCCAGCAAGCGATCACTGTCAAACACCATCTGCATGACGAGTCTCCTCGGTCGGCGGCCGACCGCCGGGGCGACCCGGTGGGTCGCCGTTACGTTGGTCGTTCGGAACCGTCATAGGGGCGACCCGCTGGGTCGCCCGGACGCGCGCCGAGACCAGCCAGAAAAGCCAACGGGCTGCTTTGTGGGCAGCCCGTTGTTGGGATAGGGTCCTTGGTAATGACCTACTCTCGCATGGCTTAAG
>JBFXKH010000017.1:0-13876 GCA_050173995.1 Lysobacterales bacterium
CGACCTCGGTCCTCTGTCCTCTGTCCTCTGTCCTCTGTCGTCTGTCGTCTGTCCTCTGTCCTCTGAATTCGGCACTGGGCCCCGGCGTTCGCCGGGGCGACGGCTCTACCCGTTCCCCGGTCCCCGTTCCCCGTTCCCCATTCCCCGTTCCCCGTTCCCCATTCCCCATTCCCCATTCCCCATTCCCCATTCCCCATTCCCCATTCCCCATTCCCCATTCCCCATTCCCCATTCCCTCCGGCTCGCGCGCGCCATCGTAAGTACGTGGAACGCATGCCTTGCTAGAATCCTTATCAAGTAATATTTCGGGGTGCGCCATGGCTACCGTATCCGTGACCAGCGGGGGACAAGTCACCATTCCCACGCGTATACGCCGGGCGCTGGGTATTACCAGCGGCAGCAAGATTGAGTTCGACATTGTTGGCGGCCATGCACAGCTGCGCTTGGTGCTTCGGGGCGCAAGCTCCCGTGTCGAAGATGGCCCGGCCATACTCGGCTACCAGGGGCCACGCATCCCGATCGACGAATTGCAGGGCGCTGTGGCGGTCGGCAAGGCAGCCCAGCGTGCGCGCCGTTGATACCAACATCCTGGCGCGCGGCTAATTGTGTTCGACTGGCGCGGTCCACTTCAGACCGTGCGCTATACCCGGTAGGGCACCACTACTTTCAGCTTGCCATCGGAAGTGAAATCCCGCGTATTGCGCGTTACCAGGGTCAGGCCATGCTGCATCGCCACCGCCGCTTGCAACGCATCCGGCAATTTCCGGCGTTCGCTGCGGCGCAGGCGGGCGGCGAGGTCGGCGATGTCGGTGGTGACCGGCAGCGTCGGAAACAGGTCGAGCAATTCCAGCGCCAGTCTGGCTTGTTGGTCGTCGAAACCGGCCAGCACTTCCGCGCGGGTGATGACCGATAGCGCACAGGCAGCGCCGTGTTCGCTCAGGTAGCGGGTCGCGTCTTCGACGCCATTGAAGTGATCGATCACGATCACCGAGTCCAGCAGGTACTTCACCCGGGCCTGTCCGGTTCGTCGTGCGCCCATTCGCCGCGCAGGTGCTGCTGCCAGGCAAGGGCATCGCCGCGTCGCCACAGACCGGCGGTTCGGGCCAGCGCGTCGCCCAGGTTAGGCGCGCTTCGGCTCTGTTCGCGCAGGCGATAACCGCGTACCGCCCGCCGCACCAGTTCGGTCATCGGCAGTTGCTGCCGCTGGGCTTCGCGATCCAGCCAGGCCTTGTCGTCGGCATCCAGATTGATGAGGGTCTTGGGCATGGCGGCAGGATATCACATGCTGTATTTCAAGATATCCATTCGTTTTGGATCGAGCGGTTCATTGCGATTTCCGAGCGCCGAGGCAACGCCATGTCGCATCAACCCGATTGGCGGTCGGTTGAAGGGGCGACCCGGCGGGTCGCCCCTACAGGGTTGCGCGGCGATCCGCTGGGGCGACGGCTCTATCTGTTCCCTGTCCTCTGTCGTCTGTCCTCTGTCCTCTGTCCTCTGAATCCGGCACTGGGCCCCGGCGTTCGCCGGGGCGACGGCATTTTCTGTTCCCCGTTCCCCGTTGCCAGTTCCCCGTTCCCCGTTCTATTGCAGGTTTTTCCACACGCGCACGACGCCGGGTTCGTCGGTTTCGTTGCGGTGTTCGAAGTCGAGGCGGTCGAGCAGGCGCAGCATTTCGCCGTTTTCGCGCAGTACGTCGCCTTCGATGACGCGCAGGCGCTGGCGTTTTGCCCAGAGCATCAGTTTTTTCATCAGGTATTGGCCTAAGCCCATGCCGGCCAGCGGGCGGCCGACCAGCAGGCCGAATTCGGCGACGCCGGTCGCGCGGTCGAAGCTGAGCCGGGCGACTGCGCCGATCAGCGCCTGGCCGGGCGGCAGCGGTTCGGTGGCGACCAGGGCGAAGGCATTGGCCGGATCGAGGTGGGTCAGGCTGCGCGCGTATTCCGGGCTCAAGCCGTTCATCGGGTGCAGGAAGCGCAGGCGGATCTGCTCCGGGCTCAGCGTGGAAAAGGCCGCGCGCAGCGGTTCCTGGTCGATTGGCTGGATCGGGCGCAGGGTCAGTTCGCGGCCGTTGGCCAGCGTCAGGTGTTCCTGCCAGACGCCGGTGCGTCGGTGGGTTATCGGCTTGCGGGCGGAATACAGTCGGGTCATAACCGCCAGTATCGCGCGAATGTGTGTAGGGTTTGCTCCAATCGTGGCCTGATTCCGGGTCCGTTCACTCACCGACCTGGTCGATGCCGCTGAATCCAGACGCGGGCCCTTGCTCTTGAACTTCCCTATGGGGGCAGCATGTCCTCGGCCGCCTGATCCGCGCCGCGGCTGTCAGCACCGTGCGTTGGGTGCGGTCTATTGCGCAGTCAGGTTCGATGGGTCAGTGCGCATGATGAATACAACGGATACACCAAGGCGGCCGCGGGTGCTGGTGGTGGGCGCGGGATTTGCCGGTTTATCGGTGGTGCGCGGCCTGCGCCGGGCGGCGCTCGACATCACCCTGATCGATCGGCGCAATTTCCATTTGTTCCAACCCTTGTTGTACCAAGTCGCAACCGCTGGATTGACGCCATCGGACATCGCCTGGCCGATTCGCTCGATCCTGCGCGATCAGCCGAATGTCGAAGTGGTGCTGGGCGAGGTGGACGGCGTCGATCCGGCGGCGCGCTCTGTGCGACTGAAAAGCGGCAAGCACTACGATTATGACTGGCTGGTGCTGGCAACCGGCGCCACCCACAATTACTTCGGTCAGGATCACTGGCTGGCATCGGCGCCCGGGCTCAAGCGGGTCGATGACGCCACCGCGATCCGGCGCCGCATCCTGATGGCCTTCGAACGCGCTGAGCTTGAAGACGATGCGGAAGAGCGCGCCCGGCTGATGACTTTCGTGGTCATCGGTGCCGGACCGACCGGCGTCGAGATGGCCGGTGCGATCGCCGAGCTGGCCAGCCATGCGCTGGCCCGCGACTTCCGCCGCATCGACCCGCGTCAGACCCGGATCGTGCTGGTCGAAGGCGGTCCGCGGGTGCTCGCCAGTTTTGCCGAAGACTTATCGGCCTATGCCTGCCGTGCCCTGGAACGGCTCGGGGTTGAGGTTCGCGTCGAGGCGCGGGTCAGCGACTGCGGCCCGAACGGGGTGATCGTCAATGGTCAACTGCTGGCGGCGGCGACCCTGATCTGGGCCGCGGGCGTTGCCGCCTCGCCCGCGGCCGCCTGGCTCGGTGCCGAAGGCGACCGCGCCGGGCGCGCCCAGGTGCGCGACGATCTACGCCTGCCTGAGCATTCGGAGATCTTCGTCATCGGCGATACCGCGGCTATGCCGGACGGCCGCGGCGGATTCGCACCGGGCATCGCCCCGGCAGCCAAACAGGCCGGCGCGCATGTCGCCCGTACGATTAATGCGGCGGTCAATGGCAAACCGTCGCCCGGAACGTTCCGCTATCGGCACTACGGTAGCCTGGCCACGATCGGCCGCCACGAGGCGCTGATCGATTTTGGCCGGGTGCAGTTGCGCGGTTCGCTCGCCTGGTGGGTGTGGGGCATCGCCCATGTGTATTTCTTGATCGGCATGCGCCACCGCCTGCTGGTTGCCGCGCAGTGGTTTTTCAGTTACCTCACCTTTGGTCGCGGCGCACGGCTGATTACCGGTAGGGAGGAACCACTGGCTCCGGTCATGCTCTCCGACCCAAACCATCGTTCTGTCTCGGACTGAATCGCGCGCCAGTCCGCACCAGCCTTCGTGAAGCGCCAGTCGGCGTCCGGAGCTGTTTCAGCGCCCCGCGATGCCGGCTCGCTCAGCGGCGAGGCTCTGACGGTGTACGGACGGGAAGGCGGGCCAGCGCCCATTTTGTGATGAAGTTGGCAAAAGTCGGGCTTTGGTGGATACTACGGCGCGTATCCAGCGAGAACCGATTCCCGCCGTGATGCCCCTGCTTGGCTCCCGAATGCCCCGAACAAGGAAATCCTATGAAAAATCTCAAGTATGTCCTGGCGATTGTGCTGTTTTTTTCCGGCGCGGTCATGGCGCAGACCGCCAATGACGCCGGCCTGCCGGCGGCGTCCGGTGGACTCAGCCTGAACGGCTTGCCGGCCGCGGTCGAGGGTGCGCTCTGTCCGACTGGCGTGATCAGCGCGACTTTCAGTGGCAGCAATGTGCAAGGTGGTCGCATCTTTCGGGATGGGATTGCCAGCACCTGTCCCGGCAAGGTCTATCCCGGTATTTTCAATCCCGGCACCAACTACAACTTCGAAACCTTTACTTACCCGAACACCAGCAATGCGGCGGCCTGCGTTACCGTCAATTTCGACCCGGACGCCGGTATTACCCCCTGCGGTACCAACGCGCATGCTTCGGCCTATATCGGCAGTTACGATCCGCTCAATCAGGGCACCAACTTCGTGGGCGATGTCGGATCGAGCGTGGCCCAGCCGTTCTCGTTCGAGGTGCCGGCCAACAGCAATCTGGTGCTGGCGGTGACCAACACCTCCGCGCAGGCCGTTTGCGACTTTGCCTTCGAAGTGGTGGATCTGCCGTGCAACAATGTGCCCTTGGCGCCGGCGCTCCCGGTCCCGGCCAACGACCACCGGGCGCTGCTGTTGCTGGCTGGACTTACCCTGCTGGTCGGCGGCTTGCTGGCAGCGCGGATGCGCCACTGACTGGTCTGTTTGATCCGTTATCCCTGGCGATCAGGGCGCACTGCAAAAAACGCCGACCCCAGGGTCGGCGTTTTTCATGCAGCTTGAGGCCCGTCGGACCAAGCCGGGGACCGTGACCACATCCACGGTGGCGCGGCGGTCGGCGTGCGATGCAAGCTGCCTCGATCGGGCGACCCGGACTGCCCGACGAATTCGGGCATAATCGCCGACCCAAACGACGACGGACAGTGCGATGGCAGGCAAGGGCGATTCGACCAGGGCGATCCTGATTGCGTTGGCGGCAAATTTCTCGATCTTCATCGCCAAGTCGGTGGCGGCGTTTTTTACCCAGTCCGGGGCGATGCTGGCCGAGGCGGTGCATTCGCTCGCCGACTGCGGCAACCAGTTGCTGTTGCTGCTCGGCATGAAGCGCGCGAAACAGGCGCCGACCGCGGATTTTCCGCTCGGCTTCGGTAAGTCGATTTACTTCTGGTCGTTCCTGGTCGCGCTGCTGCTGTTCAGCGTCGGCGGCATGTTTTCGCTGTACGAAGGCCTGCACAAGCTGCAACACCCGGCACCGCTGCACTGGCCCTGGCTGGCAGTCGGGGTGCTGACCTTTGGCTTGGTGGTGGAAGCGGTGTCGATGGGTGGCTGCATGCGCGAGGTCAACCGTGCCCGCGGCAGCGACAGCCTGTGGCGCTGGTTCCGGGACTCCCGGCAGAGCGAACTGATCGTGATCTTTGGAGAAGACCTGGCCGCCTTGCTCGGGCTGGCCATCGCACTGTTCGCTGTGCTGCTGACCATGCTCACCGGTAACCCGCTGTACGACGCGTTGGGAACGCTGTCGATCGGGGCGCTATTGATCGTGATTGCGGTGTTCTTGGCGGTCGAGGTCAAGGCGCTGTTGATTGGGCAGAGCGCCGATCCAGTGCTGAACGCTCAGCTACGCGCGTTTCTGGCCGAACAGCCGGAGATCGGCCGGGTGTTCAACCTGATCACCCTGCAGCTTGGCACCGATGTGATGGTCGCGGTCAAGGTCCAGTTGGCAGAAGACTTGCCAGTCAGCCAGGCCGCAGCCCAGATCAATCGGGTCGAAGCCGCGATGCGGTCACGCTTCCCCGATATCCGCTTCAGTTTCTTCGAGCCGGATGTGCGGGATTGAGGGATCGGGGAGGTGGGAACGGGGTGCTGGGAACGGGGAGCTGGGAGCTGGGAGCAGGGAGCGGGGAGCGGGGAGCGGGGAGCGGGGAGCGGGGAGCGGGGAGCGGGGAGCAGGGAGCGGGGAGCAGGGAACAAAGCGCGTGGCGCCAAGCCACCCAGCCGTTGCCCTCGGGCCACGTTCAAGCCGAGCGCGCCATCCGCGATTCGAGCACGGTGGGGTTTTCGCCATGCATGGTGCGCAAAGCGCGCAGGACCGCGCGATGCAGGGATTGGATCTCGCCGTAGGGTGACTCGAAGGTGGCGCGGTAGGCGGCGATCAACCAGCGGCGGATGCCGGCTACGCGGGTGATCGGCAGCCCGGAACGGGCGCGGGCGAAGGCGACTGCGGCCTCGACCTGCCAATCGACATTTTGCTTCGGCGCGACCGCGCCGGTGCTGAGCTGGCTCAACTCGGCCAGTGCGGTCAGGCCGATCTTGCGACGCTCGACCGGGTCGAGCTCGCGAACCGCGGCACTGATCGTATTGAATTGCCGCAGCAGTTGCAGGTAGCGGGCAAAGGCGGAGGTGCGTTCAAGCAGCCGCTGGGCGACGGCGACAGGCTTGCTGGGATTGCTCATGATCGCGCTCATTGTGGCCTCTCCGTTTGCGGACAGAGCGGACTTTGACGCAAGCGCGCGCATTCGAGTTGCCGATTGCGTCACAAACCAGGACAGAAACCGACCCTGCGCGTCACTTTTCCGCGACTTCACCCGGAAAGTGTGAACCGCATCACGAGAATTCGTCCATCGGGACGGTGCGGGGCTCACTCGCGTTGGTGGCGGGCGCGGTGGCGGCGCTGGCGTTGCTCCAGGTAGGCGACGATGGCGCCAGCGACATCGATGCCGGTGGCGGCTTCGATGCCTTCCAGGCCGGGCGAGGAGTTGACCTCGAGCACCAGCGGGCCGCGCTTGGCGCGCAGCAGATCGACGCCGGCGATGCCGAGGCCCATGACCGCGGCGGCACGCAGGGCGAGTTCATTTTCAGCCGCGCTCAGGGTGGCCAGTTCAGCGCGTCCGCCGCGGTGCAGGTTGGAGCGGAACTCGCCCTTGCGCGCCTGTCGGCGCATTGCCGCGATCACCTTGCCGCCGACCACCAGACAGCGGATGTCGGCGCCGCGTGCCTCGCGGATGAACTCCTGCACCAGAAAATTCGCGTACAGGCCGCGGAACGCCTCGATCACACTCTGCGAATTGCTGATCTTGTCGGCCAGCACCACACCCTGGCCCTGCGCGCCCTCGACCAGTTTGATCACATGCGGCGGGGCGCCGAGCAGCGTCAACAGGTCGCTGGTGTCGTCCGGGTTGTCGCCGAACACGGTCACCGGCAGGCCGAGGCCCTGGGCGGCGAGCAGCTGCAAGCACTGCAGCTTGTCGCGGGCCCGGCTGATCGCGTCGGCGCGGTTCGGGGTGAACACCTTCATCATCTCGAACTGGCGCACCACGGCGGTGCCGTAGCGGGTGATCGAGGCGCCGATGCGCGGAATGACTGCGTCGAACTTCGGCAGCGAGCGGCCTTTGTAGTTCATCTGGAAGCCGAGCGGCTCGATGCGCATGTAGCAGCGCAGCGGGTCGAGCACGCGCGCGCTATGGCCGCGTTCGCGCGCGCTCTGCAACAGACGTCGGGTCGAATACAACTTGCTGTTGCGCGACAGGATGGCGATTTTCAAGCGCGGGGTCTCTTGCGGTGGGTAGATGGTTTGGGCAGCAGGTAGCTGGCCGCCGGATCGACCACGAAACGGCCGGCCATGGCAGTGCGCCCGAGCAGCATCGGGAACAGCATGCCACGGCGATTGGTCAGGTTGATTTCGGTTTCGAAGGTCTGCTCGCCGATCCGCACCAAGGTGCGAATGAACGGCCGTTGGCTGACGTGGCCGCCGGAATCGGTGACCGGTCGGCGCGCGTGGATGCGCGCTTCGAACCAGATTCCCGATCGCGGCGTGCGGCTGCGCCGGCGCGGCTGGATCTGAAACCGCACCCAGTCGCCATCGCTGCGCTGTTCTTCCACCAATGCATCGACATGCAAGGCCGAGCTGCGCGCGCCGGAATCGATCTTGGCCTTGATCGCGGGAATACCGAGGCCCGGCAGGGCAAGCCACTCGCGCCAACCGATCAGCGTGGCGGCGCTGTTCTGACCGATGGCGGATTCCGGGCGGCGAGTCGAATGATCGGACGGCACGGACGCTCTGCCAGGCGGCATGGAGATGGAGCGGGTGATGGGAATCGAACCCACGCTAGTAGCTTGGGAAGCTACAGTTCTACCATTGAACTACACCCGCCCGGGGTGGACGCCCGCGCATTATGACCAGCCGGGCCGCCCGCTGGCAATGTCGAATCGGTGCTGAATCGAGATACTGGATCAGGCCCGCCGCTGTTGGCTTCGCGGTTCGCTTGCGGTCAAACTGGCGATTCGATTCCAGCAAGGGTGGGTCCGTGCGAATTGTTCTGATGGCTTGGCTTGCATGGCTGGCTGCGGCCGCGATGCCGGTGGTGGCGGCCGAGTGGACGCCGGTGGTGAGCCCGCGCGGGCAGATCTTTCCGGCGCTGATCCTGGTCACCGCCAATATGCCGGAACGGCGCAATCCGGCCAATGTCATCGGCGACAGCAATGGCCTGATCGGGGTGCGGCTGCTGGCCGCGCACGACGGCCAGAAGGTCAGCGTCAGGATCGAGCTGCCGGGCTGGCTGCGGCCGACCACCTTCAAGGCGGTCCTGCCGCGCCAGGGCGTGCGTTACACGATCTACCCGACCCTGTCCTGGCAGTTCGAGAAGCTGCGCGCGGCGTTGCGCCCGGCGCCGGAAACCGTGCTGTTCCGGGTCACCGTCGATCAGCAGGCCGAGCAGAGTCAGAGCATCCGGGTGCGGCTGCGTTCGATCAACGACGTGCCCTATTTCATCGCCAGCAAGCGCGCACCGAGCGACCTGTCGTGGATGTTCGCCGGCTACGTCGACGAAGACCATCCGCGCGTGGCCGCGATCATCAAACAGGCGCTGGCCGGTGGTGTGGTCAAACGTTTCGACGGCTACCAGCAGCGCAAACCGCAGGCGGTGCTGATGCAGGTATTCGCGATCTGGAACCTGCTGCAGAAGCACGGCATCCAGTATTCGTCGATCACCCGAACCGGCAACGCCGGTTCCGAAGTCTATGCCCAGCATGTGCGTTCGCTCGACCAGTCGTGGCTTAACAACCAGGCCAACTGCGTCGATGGCAGCGTGCTGCTGGCCTCGGTACTGCGCAAACTCGACCTGAACCCGGCGCTGATCCTGATGCCCGGCCACATGTTGCTCGGCTTCGAACTGTCGCCGGGCGGGGATCGCGCCTACCTGGAAACCACCCTGCTCGACGCGGCCGTGCCCGGCCCAGACGGCAAGCTCGACCGCGCCGAATCGTTCGACAGCTTCGTACGCGCCACCGAACGCGGCTATGCCCGCTACCAGCGCGGCATCGGCCATTTCGGCGACCTGCGGCAGCCGGAATACCAGATCATCGACATCGGCGCCGCCCGCGCGCTCGGCGTGGTGCCGATTGGCGGGCCGTGAGCACTGCAAATCCCCGCGTCAGGAAACGCCGGCGCGCTCGGCCACGGTGAGGGCGACTTTGTCGCGCAGGTAGACCGGTAGGGCGAGTTCCGGGGCGACGCCTTCGCCGCGGGCGAAGGCCGGGGCGGCGAGGCGGGCGATCATCGCCGCGTGCGGGTAGCGCGTGCCGTCGGCGAAGCGTGGGGTGCCGATCCGCGCGCGCAGGGCATCCGGGTAGCTGGCCCAGCCGGTGCCGACCACCACCCAATCGCTGGCTTCTGCCAAGGCCACTTGCGCGGCCGGGCCGACCGCTTCCGCGCTGGCCACGGCAACCAGGCCATCGGCATCCGCGCGATAGCAGCCGGCGTAGACCTCGCCCATGCGCGCATCGATGCAGGCGAGCAGCATCGAATCGGGGAAGTCGGCCGCGACTGCCTGCGCCAGCGCCGCCAGCGAGGATACCGTGAGCACCGGCCGGTCCAGGCCAAGCGCGATGCCCTGGGCGACCGAGATCGCCAGGCGCACGCCGGTGAAACTGCCCGGTCCGCGCCCAACCGCGATCGCATCCAGGTCGTGCCTGTGCATTCCGGCCTCGGCCAGCAGCTGCTCGATCATCGGCAACAGGCGCTGGGCATGGCCGCGCGGGGCGAGTTCAAAGCATTCGATGCTGTCGCCACCCGAGCGCCACAGCGCGGCCGAGCAGGCTTCGGTGGCGGTATCGAGTGCGAGCAGATTCATGGATTTGTCGGTGCGGCATTTGGTTGTGCGTCCAGCATGCCCGAGCGCGGGTCCGATGGCATGGCCGAAACCGGCCCGGGTCGGTGGATTTGCGGGCAGACGCCGTGCTTAACCAAGGGTCGCTTCGGCTTCAAAGTCGAACCCAGGCGGCGAGCTGGGCGGCATCGAATCCACCCATGCGGGTTTTTCTGACCACACCATCGGGGCCGATCAATACCGAGTACGGCAGCAGACTGCGGTGGTTGCCAAGCAGGTTGGATTCGTCCGGGAAGCGGGTGGTGCCGAGTGCGATGCGGTAGGCAACCGGATGCGCCCGCAAAAAATCCCGAACCGGCTGCGCCTGATCCAGTGCGATCCCGATCACCTGCACGCCGCCGTTGTCGGGGTCGCGAGCGAAAGCATCCAGTACCGGCATTTCCTCGATGCAGGGCGCACACCAGCTTGCCCAGAAATTAAGCAGCACGGTTTGGCCACGAAAATCCGCGAGAGCGAACGGCTGGAGTTGCAGATCGACCCAGGCCATTGCCGGTGCCGCTCGTCCAATCATTTGTTGTGGGGTGGGCAGTTCGGCGGCTGCGACCGGCAGGTCGATACCGGCGTCCTGGCGCTGCCAGCGCGCCAAAAGGAAACCAAGCCCACCGGCGGCGAGCACAAGCAGAACGATGGGCAGTCGGGAGGTCGGCCGGGTCATGGCAGGGATGTTGAACGTGATTGGCTGCGCGATGGCGGTGCGGCGGTCTACTTGATCACCCGCAACGACGGCCCCTTGCGCTTGGCAGGTGCATCGGGGGGCGGCGGGTCGGTGGCAGGGTCTGCGGTTTCGTCGACCGGCTCGGGAGGAAACATCATGCCCTGGCCGTTTTCGTGGGCATAGATCGCAAGCACGGCCGCGATCGGGACCCTTACCTGGTGGCTCACCCCGCCGAAACGTGCCATGAAACGGACTGCATCATTGGCCAGTTCCAACTCGGACACGGCACGCATGGCGATATTCAGCACCACTTGGCCATCCTTGACGGTGTGCACTGGCACCCGCACCTGCGGCTGGCGGGCGTCGACCAACAGGTACGGGGTCAGACCGTTGTCGCTGATCCATTGGTAAACCGCCCGCAACAGGTACGGGCGATTGCTGCTCATGCGCGGATCGGGTTTGTTCATGGCGGTGGTCGCATGCTTCGTTCGAATTCGGTGAGGCCTTTTCCGAAGGCCGGATTGCGGAAAATGCGCTCGCCGTAATCGATCACCGGCTGGGCCTCGCGCGGCAGACGCAGATTAAGTGCGCTGATCCGCCATACCAGTGGTGCCAGCGCGACATCGGCCAGCGTCATTTCCGGATTCAGAAAAAACTTGGACGCCTTGAACAGCGGCACGCTTTCGGTCAGCGCCGTGCGCAACTGCACGCGTGCCGATTCGGAAGCGGTCTTGTTGGCGTGCAGGATGGTGTCGGCGAGGGCGAGCCAGTCGCGCTCGATCCGGTGCACACTGAGCCGCACGCGGGCGCGCCCAAGCGGGTCCACTGGCAGCAGCGGCGGGTGCGGATAGCGTTCATCCAGATATTCGGCGATGACATTGATCTCGTACAGGGACAGATCACGGTCGACCAGGCAGGGCACCGAATTGTAAGGATTGAGGGCGGCCAGATCCTCCGGCGGCGCGGATGGGTCCACTACCACCAAATCGTAGCTCACCCCCTTGGCAGCAAGCTCCATCCTTGCACGATGGCTGGCGATATCGTCGCGCCCGGAAAACAAGGTCAATACCGTACGTGCGCGCAGCGCGGTCGGCATTTTGCGCTTGCTCGAACCCCAGCTGGCATTATTGGACAGGCTCATGTCGAAACCTCCTTGAACTGCCACGTCGGCTACCGGTGAAGCCCTGCGGGGCCGCTAACGAAAGCGGCGATCACCGTGCCTGGGCCTTAGCCTAGCGATATCGGCGCAAAACCGACAGCCCATGGCCGGATCGGCGACGGGGGCGGGAGACGGGAGTCGGGAGTCGGGAATTGGGATTTGGGAAGCGGGAAGCGGGAGGTGGGGAATGGGGAACAGGGAACAGGGAACAGGGAACAGAAAGAGCCGTCGCCCCGGCGTAGGCCGGGGCCCAGCGGTGATCGAAGCGACTCATCAGACACTGGGTCCCGGCCTGCGCCGGGACGACGGCTTTCTGTCCTCTATCCTCTATCCTCTGTCTTCTGTCCTCTGTCTTCTGAACCGCATGAAACTGATCAAATATCTGGCCCAACTCGGCTACGGCAGTCGCCGCGAGGTGAGCGCGATGTTGGACCAAGGCCGAATCACCCGGGCCGACGGCGAGCCGTTGTCGGACGGCCAGGCGGTTGCTCATGCCGCGTTGCGGGTCGATGGCGAACCGCTGGACGTGGCGCCGGGCAGCGTGTTGATGCTGCATAAGCCGGTCGGCTATGTGTGTTCGACCCGCGACGCCGGACGCTTGATTTACGATCTGCTGCCGCCGCGGTTCCGTGCCCGCAGGCCACTGATGTCGCCGGTCGGCCGTCTCGACCGGGATACCTCGGGCTTGCTGTTGCTGACCGACGATGGTCAGCTCAATCACCGCATCACCTCACCGCGGCGGCAGTGTCCCAAGGTCTATACCGTGCAACTGGCCGAGGACCTGCGCGGCGACGAGGCCGCGGTATTCGCGGGCGGCGCGCTGATGCTCGACGGCGAGGATGAGCCGCTGGCACCGGCAGAATTGCTCGTGCTGGCGCCGAGACTCGCCCGGGTCACCGTGACCGAGGGCCGCTACCACCAGGTCCGTCGTATGTTCGCAGCGCTCGGTAACCATGTCCTGCAGTTGCACCGCTCAGCCATCGCCGGGGTCGAACTGGGCGAGCTGCCGCCCGCGGCGTGGCGGGTGCTGTCCGACCGGGAACGCGAGCGACTATAGGGTTCAAACCACAGGAGATCGATGGTCGTCGTCCCGGCGAACGCCGGGACCCAGAGTCGGGGCTGCCGAAACGGTCACCACTGGGCCCCAGCGTTCGCCGGGGCGACGGTGCTTGATGCGACGGCTGTTGATGTCCTTTGAACCTGGTGGTGGCGATATACTGCGCGGATGAAAGACGCCCGTGACCTATTTATCGACCTGCGCATCGAACTGCGTAAACTGCAGCGGGATTTCCATAAAACCGATTTGTGCAAGCGTCTCGATGAGGCGATTTACCAACTCGGTCGGCCGCAACGGCCGGCACCCGCCGCCGTGCCGGCCGCGCCCGCCGAGGCCGCTTCGGTAGATTCGGAAGCATTCGCCCTGGCGCTGGCCTGGCAGGAGGCGGCCCAGCAGTTGAAGGATTCCCAGCCGGCGATCCACGCCGAATTGTGCCGCGTGGTGTTGCTGCGGATGGGTTTGCCGGCCGGCACCGCGGCGCCGGCAGATCACTCTGGCGGCGCGCTACCGACGGCGGCAGCGGAGCCCGCGCCGACGGTGTCTGCGGTGTTCGCGCCGCCACCAGAAGATGGCGAACTGGGCGTCGCGATCCTGACCGCGGTCGCCGCCGGCGAGCGCGCTCTGTCCGAAGCGCAACGCGAGATTGCGGTCGGCGAAGCGGTGGTGTTGTCCGGGTTCGAGGTCAATCCGGAGGAACTGATCGCACTGGGCGACGCCGAGATCGGGAGGGTGCTGCTGGATCTGCGCGAGCGCGAACCGCAGATGTGATTCCGGGTTCTTGCTACAGAGGACAACCGCCGTCGCCCCGGCGGAAGCCGGGGCCCAGTCCCGAGCCTGCGACATCGCCCGGCACTGGGTCCCGGCGTTCGCCGGGACGACGGCTCGCTTTCCTC
>JBFXKH010000017.1:13976-37935 GCA_050173995.1 Lysobacterales bacterium
GTGATCACCTCGGGCGGCATCGCCGGGCGCATCACCGAAGTCGGCGACGCCTTTGTGACCGTTGAAATCGCCAATGCCACCCTTATCAAGGTGCAGCGTCATGCGATCACCGTGGTGTTGCCCAAGGGCACGCTCAAGGCCATTTGATCTTTTGGCATCCGCGCGCGGCCGGTTGCCTGCGTTACCGAGGGATTTGCAATGCTGGATTCTCCCCGCTGGAAAAAAATACTGATCGCGCTGGTGTTGCTGCTGGCCCTGGTCTACGCCGCACCGAACGGCTTCCCACAGGATCCGGCGGTGCAGATCGCCGGTAGCCGCAGCGCGACGGTCGACGCCGCACTCAAGGAGCGGGTGCAGGGTGCACTGGAAAAGCAGAAGATTGCCTTCAAGCGGATCGACTTGTCCGACCAGCGCCTGCTGGTGCGCCTCACCGACGGCGAAGGCCAGAACCGGGCCAAGGACGCGCTGGAAGCCGAACTCAATCCGGACGCGGACAATCCCGGTTACACGGTCGCGCTCAACCTCGCCTCGACCGTGCCGGGCTGGTTGCAGGCGATCGGCGCGCGGCCGATGGCCAAGGGTCTCGACTTGCAGGGCGGCGTGCACTTCCTGATGGAAGTCTCCGAATCCGACATCGTCGCCCAGTTCGAACAGCGCCTGTCCGAGGACATCGCCCAACTGCTGCGCAGCCAGAGTATCCGCGGCGTGGTCGCACGCGGCGTGAACGGCCCGGTCGCGACCCTGCGCAGTGCCGAAGACCGCGACCAGGTTGCCAGCCTGCTGTTCGGTCGTTACCCGGGGGTGACGTTCGTGACCGGCGTCGCGACCGGCGAAACGGCGTTCCCGCTGGTGGGTACGATCACCCCGCAGGCCACCGCCGACGCGATCGGCGCGGCGATCGATCAAAACTTGAGCACCCTGCGTGAGCGCATCAACTCGCTCGGCGTGGCCGAGCCGGTGATCCAGCGCCAGGGCGTTGCGCGTATTGCGGTCGATCTGCCTGGCGTGCAAGACACCGCCGACGCGATCAATCTGATGGGTTCGACCGCCAGCCTCGAATACCACGCGGTCGATGAAAGCGCCCGCGGCAGCACGGTCGCCCCGGCTGGGTCCAAGGTCTATCGTGATCGCGCCGGCAATCCGGTCGTGCTGATCAAGCGGGTGATTGCCTCGGGCGACCAGTTGGTCAATGCCACCTCGTTGATCGACCCGCAAAGTGGCACCCCGGCGGTCTCGGTCACTTTGAATGCTGCTGGTGCACGCAAGATGCTCGACTTCACCCAGGACAATGTCGGCAATGGCATGGCCGTGGTGCTGATCAACAAACAGCCGGTGACGCGCATGGTTGACGGCAAGCCGGTGCGCAAGTTCATCACCAAGGAAGAGGTCATCAGCGTCGCCAGCATCCGTGGCGTTTTCAGTTCGCAGTTCCAGACCACCGGACTCGATTCGATGGAAGAGGCCAGCAACCTGGCGCGGTCGTTGAAATCGGGCTCGCTGACCGCGCCGCTCAGTGTTGCCGAGCAGCGTGTGATCGGGCCGAGTCTGGGCGCCGACAATATCAAGAGCGGTATGCGCGCGGTGGCGATCGGCTTTCTGGCGGTGGTCCTGTTCACCCTTTTCTATTACCGGGTCTTTGGCATCTTTGGCATCCTCGGTCTGTTTGCCAATATGGCCCTGCTGCTGGCCGCGCTTTCGATATTCGGCGCGACCCTGACCATGCCCGGCATCGCCGGCCTGGTGCTGACGTTGGGTATGGCGATCGACGCCAATGTACTGATCAACGAACGCATCAAGGAGGAACTGCGCTCGGGCAATTCGCCGGGAGCGAGCATCCTGTCTGGGTACGAAAAGGCATGGGCGACCATTTTCGATGCCAATGTCACCACGCTGATTGCCGCCATCGCGCTGTTCGCATTCGGCTCCGGCCCGATTCGAGGCTTCGCGCTGGTGCTTTCGACCGGCATTCTGTCGACCATGTTCAGTGCCGTGTTCGTCACCCGGGTGATGGTCGGCACGGTTTATGGCGGCGGCCACAAAATCCACAAGCTGTCCATCTAGGGCCGGGAGCACAGACCTCATGGAACTATTCAACCCCAATGCCAAGATCGACTTCATGCGCATGGGCCGGGTCACCATCGTGGTGTCCCTGGTACTGCTGGTGATCGCTCTGGTCTCGCTCGCCACCCGCGGGCTGAACCTCGCGCTGGATTTCACCGGCGGCACGCTGATCGAGGTCAATTTCGAACAGGCGACCGACACCGGCAGCGTGCGCAAGGCTTTGCAAGCCGGTGGTTTCGAGCAAAGCGTGGTGCAGTCGTTGGGCAACCCGCGCGACTACGCGATCCGGCTGGCGCCGGAAGTGGGCGCGCTGCAACCGGATGGCGAAGACGGCGTGCAACAGACGCTGGAGGAACGCATCCAGGCGGCGCTGTTGCCCTCCGGCGAAGTGACCGTCAAGCCCGCCGAGTACGTCGGCCCACAGGTCGGCCGCGAACTGGTCAACCAGGGCATGATCGCGGTGCTGGTAGTTGCGCTCGGCATCATGGCCTTCGTCTGGTTGCGTTTCGAGACCTGGAAGTTTGGCCTGGCTGCGGTCGCCTGCGACCTGCACGACGTACTGATCGTGGTCGGTTGTTTCTCGCTGTTCCAGTGGGAGTTCGATCTGACCGTGCTGGCCGCGATCCTGGCGATCGTCGGCTATTCGATCAACGACACCATCGTGGTTTTTGATCGCATCCGCGAGACCTTCCGCTCGGCGCACAAGATGAGCACCGATGAAGTGCTGAACAAGGCGATCAATACCACCTTGTCCAGAACCACAGTGACCGCGCTGACCACATTTTTGACCGTGGTTGCGCTGTTCTTCCTGGGTGGTCCGGCGGTGCACAATTTTGCGCGGGCGCTGATCATCGGCATCGCACTCGGCACCTTGTCGTCGATCTTCTTCGCCAGTCCCTTGCTGCGTCTGGCGCGGACCACCAAGCACGACCTGCTGCCGCGGGCGCGCGACGAACTGGCGCTCGATCGGCGGCCGTGATTACCGCCCGACGGCGTCCGCAACGTGTTCAGACCCTGACCGAGCCCGACGCCAGATGCTGATCGTCGGCCTCGGCGGGACTGCACTGGCCGACCACGAGCGAGCCTGGCTGCAGGCCGCGGCGGTGGTCGGGGTGATCCTGTTCACTCGCAATTACCGTGACCGCGAACAACTTCGTGCCCTGGTCGATGAAATTCGCGCGCTGCGGCCGGGGCCGTTCCTGATCTGTGTCGACCAGGAAGGCGGCCCGGTACAGCGCTTTCGCAGTGGTTTCACCGAATTGCCGGCGCTGGCCCGGTTGGGCGAACGCTATCGGATCGACGCCGCGGGTGCCCTGGCACTGGCCGAACAGCACGCCTGGCTGATGGCCAGCGAACTTTGCACACTCGACATCGATCTCAGTTTTGCTCCGGTCGCCGATCTCGGCCGCGGCAATCGTGCCATCGGCGAGCGCGCCTTCGATGCCGATCCGGTCGTGGTCGCGGCCTTTATCGCCGCCTATGTGCGCGGGCTGCACGCGGCCGGCATGGCCGCCACTTTGAAACACTTTCCCGGGCACGGCTCGGTGCTCGCCGATACCCATTTCGACGCCGCCTGCGATCCGCGCCCGGCCGCAGTGATCGAGCGAGAAGATGGCTACCCGTTCGCCGCCGGTATCGCTGCCGGCGCCGAGGCGGTGATGATGGCCCACGTCAGCTATCCCGATGTGTGCGGCGAACCGGCAGGCTATTCATCCGTTTGGATCCAGCAGATACTGCGCGCGCGGATGGGTTTTGCCGGTATTGTTTTCAGTGATGACATCGGCATGAAGGCGGCGGATACGGTCGGAGGTATCAAACGGCGCATCGAAGCCCATCTGGCCGCTGGTTGCGATCTGGTGCTGGTCTGCGCGCCTGATCTGGTCGCCGAATCGATCGCCGCGGTGGCCGGACGCGAGCCCTTTCCGGCCGAACGCTTGCGCCCGCTGCTGGCGCGGCCCGGCAACCCGGCCGCCGATCCACAATGGCAAACCGCAGCGGCCGCGTTGGCCACCTTGACTCAGGAAATCCACCCATGACCACCGCCACTCTTGCCACTGCGCTGCAAAACTCCGATTTGCTGTTCGATCGCCGGCAACTGTTGCAGGCGATCGCGGCGATGGGCGCCGACATCGACCGCGCCTATCAGGGTGCTGCCCAGCCGCCGGTGTTTCTGACCGTGATGAATGGCGGGCTGATCCTGGCCGGGCACCTGGCGCTCGCCTGCAAGACCGATTTTCTGTTCGATTACGTCCATGCCACGCGCTATCGCAGCAGCACCCAGGGCTTCGACCTGGAGTGGGTGAGCACGCCGCGTACGGCCATCGCTGGCCGCGAGGTTCTGGTGGTTGACGATATCTTCGACGAGGGCCGAACCCTGGCCGCGATCGTCGCCTGGTGTCGGGAGCGCGGCGCGGCGCGGGTGCGGCTGGCGGTGTTGTGCGAAAAAGCCCACCAGCGCCGGGTGCCGATGCTCAAGGCGGATTTTCTCGGGGTAACCGTGCCCGATCGCTACGTCTACGGATTCGGTATGGACTACGAGGAGCAGGGCCGCAATCTGGATGGCATCTACGCGCTCAAGGAAGCCTGATGCACATCGCACTGGCGGTGATCGGCGGTAGTGGTCTGTACCACCTGGACGGATTGCAGTCGGTCGAACGGCGCGCGCTGGACACGCCCTACGGCGCGCCGTCGGCCGAACTGGTCACCGGTCTGCTCGATGGCCAGCGGCTGGCTTTTCTGGCGCGCCACGGCGAACAGCACACGATCCCGCCGCACCGGGTCAATTACCGCGCCAATATCCATGCGCTGCACGCGCTCGGCGCGCGCCGGCTGATCGCGGTCAATGCGGTTGGTGGCATTCGCGCCGACCTGGGGCCGCGTAGCATGGCGGTACCCGACCAGATCATCGATTACACCCATGGCCGGCTGAGCAGCATTTGCGATGTCCCCGGGGTCAAGGTTGAGCATATCGATTTCACCCATCCGTACAGCGAATCTTTGCGCCAGACGCTCTTGGCGGCCGGACGGCAATGCGGTGTGGAACTGATCTCCGGTGGCTGCTATGGCGCCGTCCAGGGCCCGCGCCTGGAGACCGCGGCGGAGGTGCGGCGACTGCGCCGCGACGGTTGCGACATGATCGGCATGACCGCTATGCCCGAGGCGGTGCTGGCGCGCGAACTCGGCATCGACTATGCCGGCCTGTCCTTGGTCGCCAATTGGGCAGCGGGACTGGAGCCGGCGGGACAGACGATCAGCGTCGAAGAAATCTTTCGCATTCTGGCCGAATGCACGGCCAAGGTCCCGGCACTGATCCGCGCCGTACTGGCGCGCACAGAGGACAGAGGACAGAGGACAGAGGACTGATGTCTGGGGACAGACGACAGGCGACCGATGGTCGTCGTCCCGGCGCAAGCCGGGACCCAGGGCCGGGCGACTGCGGCAAGGTCGGGACTGGGTCCCGGCGCGGGTGAAGCACGGCATGTCCTGAGATTGTCGAAGGGCCGGGGCGACGGCGGTTGTTGTCTGTCCTCAGTTTTCTGTCTTCAGCCCTCTGTCCTCTGTCCTCTGGATCGGATGCGCTGCGCTTATCCACCCTACTTCCATCCCACGTTCCCCAGCCCATCTCCCGCTTGCCGCGTCGGGCGGGCTACACTAAGGCCGGTCCGGCGGCTGCCTGCCGGGATGCGCGCATTGCGGCCCAGGAACGGGGTCGATCAAGGGAGCTTACGCATGACTGCCATGTATCCTCGTCTCGCACGCGATTTTCCGGCGCAATCGGTGCCCGAAAAGGGCAGTGCCCATGCCAGCGTCAAGGCGCTCGGCGATTGGTTGCAGAGTCTGCCGCTGGCCAATGGGCTGTCGGCGGCGCGCACCCTGCTGCAGGCGGTGGGGCAGTCGAACGCCAGCCGGATGGACGGGATGCAGCGTCTGTCTGCTCTGGAAATGTTGCGTGCGTCGGTGTCGCAAATGGTCGCGCAGATCGACCGTCAGGTGATCGGTTCGGCGTTTCCGCTGCCGCAGGCCAAGCAACAGCTCGGCGTGCAGGCCTGCGAGTTCCATCAGGCGCTGGCACTTGGCTATCGGATGGCGGCCTACGAGCTCTGCCAGCCCGAGGGCAAGGTCGGCTTCCTCAAAGGCAAGACCGTGGCCACCGCCCTGGTGCGCGCGGCCAGCCACCATGGCGAACAACTGCTGCGTGGGTATTTTCTTTATAGCGTTCCGCAGGCGGGGGTCTGGCAGCATCTGCACGATTTGTACCGGTTTGGCCAGCAGGTCGAACTGCTGGACAAGTCAGTGGACGATCCCCTGCTCGGCAAGCTCGGCCGGACGCTGCAACAGGTGTATGCGCACGCGGTGCTGATGGCTTTGTGTAACCCGTTCCGTTTGTCGCAGAAGGAAATGATCGATGCCTTTGCCGCTACCCGGATCTGGGCCGCCGACTGTCGGGTGGAACCGCGTGCCAACGCCAACGCCATCGGGCTGGCCATGGACCAGGATCGTGGTCCGGGTTACGTGCCCGAGGACCGCGACTACGGCGAACTGCCACAGCATAGTTTCGATGTGACCGATCTGCTGCGCAGCATCGACCGGGACCTGACCCTCAGTACCGGCCTGTCCAGCGTGATCACCCTGCGTGCCAAGGGTGGCGAGCCGGTCAATCTGGCGCCGGAATTCGTGCAGCGCCTGCTCGCGGCCTGGCGACCGGTCGCCGACCGGCATTTTTCCCGATTACCGGCCGGCCATTATCTCGACACGCTGGTCGGCCTGCACGGTATCCATTACCACCTCGCCGGGCTCACCGAATTCGAACAATTTGTGCGCGACATCCGCGGGCCGGGCATTGTCATGACCGAGCGAGACAAGAGTGCATCGTGGATGAATGCGCTCGGCGATTCGGCGCGACCGGTGGCGCTGCGGTCCAAGGTGCTCGACCAGGGTCTGGGCGGCTACCGTCTGGAATGGGGCCAGGAAAGCGGCGCCAAGGCGCGAATCGGTGAGCTGGTGGGCCTGGCCGCCGTCGGCGACGATCGCGACACCGAGCGCGAGTGGATGATCGGCGCGATCCGTTGGTTGCGGTTCGGCGGTTCGGGTCGGGTCCAGGCCGGGGTCGAATTGCTGGCCAGGGCGGCGGTCGCCGCAGCGGTCCGGGCGGCCGACAATGGCGGACACTTCCGGGCGCCGGTGCGCGCCATCGAGTGCATGTCGCTGAATAACCAGGCCGACGAGCCGCCCTGCATCCTCACGCCAAGTCTGGTCGATCGCGGACTGGCCTGCATTGAAGTCTCGCGTGCCCCCGACCCATGGGGTGAGCTCCGCGGCCCTCTGGTGCAGGTGCTGAACGATCTGGAAATCCTTGAGAATACCGGGGCCTATCTGCGCCTGCGCCCACGGGTGCAGGCGGCAGCTGCGCATGAATCGGTGGCGGCATGAGCGAGACCGCTGCATTGGCGAGAATCCAGCGCCGCCGCAGCGTGCCGGTACAGATCGGTTCGGCGCGCATCGGCGGCGACGCGCCGATCGTGGTGCAGTCGATGACCAATACCGATACGGCCGATGTTGCGGCCACCGTCAAGCAGGTGGCGGCACTGTGGCGGGCCGGCTCGGAACTGGTGCGGCTGACCGTCAACAACGCCGAGGCTGCGGCCGCCCTGCCGCGGATCGCGGACAAGTTGGCGCTGATCAATGCGTCGGTGCCGCTGATTGGCGACTTTCACTACAACGGCCACCAGTTGTTGCAGGGCGAACCGGCCGCTGCACGGGTGTTGGCCAAATATCGGATCAACCCCGGCAATGTCGGCTTCGGCCAGAAGCGCGACCGCCAGTTTGCCGAAATCATCGAAATCGCCCTGCGCGAAAACAAGCCGGTGCGGATTGGCGTGAACTGGGGCAGCCTGGACCAGTCGGTGCTGGCCACGATGATGGATCAGAACCACGCTCGCGCCGAGCCATGGGACGCGGCCACGGTGATGCGCGAAGCGATGATTCAATCGGCGCTGGAATCCGCCGCGCGGGCCGAGGCGTTGGGCATGAGCCGCAGCCAGATCGTATTGTCGTGCAAGGTCAGCGGGGTGCAAGACCTGATCGCCGTGTACCGGGCGCTGGCAGCGCGTTGCGATCACGCTCTGCATCTCGGTTTGACCGAGGCGGGCATGGGCAGCAAGGGCATCGTCGCGTCCTGTGCCGCACTGTCGGTGTTGTTGCAGGAAGGCATCGGCGACACCATCCGCATTTCGCTGACGCCGGCGCCGGGGGAGTCGCGCTGCAGCGAGGTGATCGTCGCCCAGGAACTGCTGCAGACCCTCGGTCTGCGCGCGTTCACGCCCCTGGTCACCGCCTGTCCCGGCTGCGGACGCACCACCAGCAGCCTATTCCAGGAGCTGGCGCAATCGGTACAAGCGCATGTTCGCGAACGCATGCCGGAATGGCGGCTGGCCCACGACGGTGTGGAGAACCTGACCCTGGCGGTGATGGGTTGCGTGGTCAACGGCCCAGGCGAAAGCAAGTTCGCCAATATCGGCATTTCCCTGCCGGGCACCGGCGAAGCGCCGGTGGCGCCGGTCTTCGTCGACGGCAAGAAAACCGCCACCCTGCGCGGCGAGCGTATCGCCGCGGAGTTCATCGAGATCATCGAAGACTATGTCGCGCAGAAGTTTGTGCGGAGAGCCGTGAACGCGCAGTTGCTGGCTTCCATTCCAACGGAAACCCCGGCGGCGTAGACGCGGCGTGCTGGAGACGCAGTCGGCTTTGCTGGCGGCGCCATATCCACGGTCCGGCGCGCTGTTCTGCGCCGACCTCAGCAACGGCGAACGAGGTGAAAGACTTGGGCAAGGTGTGGAACCGGGATCCGCCAACCGAGACGCAGCCGCTGGTACTGATCGTCGACGACGAAGCACCGATGCGCGCAGCCCTGCGCCGGCTGTTGTTCAGTGCCGGGCTGGCGGTCGAAACCTTCGAGAGCGGCGACGCCCTGCTGGCGGCGAACCCCTGGCAGCGCGGTGCCTGCATCGTGCTCGACATGAAAATGCCGGGCATGAGCGGGCTCGATGTGCAGCGCGAGTTGAACCTGCGCCAGGTGGCGTTGCCGGTGATCTTCCTGACCGGTGCCGGTGACGTACCGATGGCGGTGGCAGCGATGCATGCCGGTGCCGCAGATTTCATCGAGAAGCCATTCGACAATGTCCACCTTCTCGATCGCATCCACCAGGCAATCGCCCGCGGCCAGCAGCAGCGCGAGCGCAGCGAGGAACAGCGCGAGACGCGCCGCCGCCTGGAACGCCTGACCCCGCGCGAACGGCAAGTGCTGGAGCAAGTGCTGGCCGGTCATACCAGCAAGGAGATCGCCCGCATCCTTGGTGCCAGCCACCGCACCATCGATATCCACCGCGCCCACCTGATGGAAAAGATGGCAGCCGAGACCCTGGCCGATCTGATTCGGCTGTGTTTGAGGGGGTGAAGGGGGAATCAAGCGGTTTTAGGTTTTAGGTTTTAGGTGTTCGGTGTTCGTGCGCATCCGTTCCCCGTTCCCCGTTCCCCGTTCCCCGCTCCCCGTTCCCCCCAACCAACTACGTAATCCTACCTACGCAATCGCACGAATAGCGGCGACGTTGGGCGGTGCCTAACCTGCAACTACGGTTGGTGCCGCGCAATTCAAGGCAATACGACAAGCGTTACAGGCACCTACCGCCCCTCCCAGCGGACGCATAGGTGCCCTCATGAAAACGCCGACCCAAGCCAATCCCAACCAGCGCCTGACGCGCTCGCTCAGTCTGCCGATCATCCGGCTGCGCGGTTCGATTACCCATATCGGTTCGCCGGTCGAATCCGCGGCGCGGGTCTCGGTCGCCGCCGCCGTCAGCAACACGTCGACGCCAGCGGCGCGACCGCCGTCGCGCATTGCTCCGGCCCCGGCGAACCGGGCGGACGGCTCGAACAGCGGGCGCCTCAGCATCGGCGAAATTCTGGACGATTCCAGCCGCGAAGCGCACTGGCGGCGCGTGTTGCAGCACAGCCTGCTGTTGCTGGCAACTCTGGGACTCGGCGCCTGCGCCAGCTTCAGCGTGCCGATGACCAGTACGGAACTGGCCGCCGAGTCGGCTTCCTGTGCCCGCTCGGCGCTATGCCGCACCTTCATCGAGGATCGGCCGCCGGTGCTGGCGCTCGCGGTCAACGACGCCAAGCTGTGCGAAGTCAATGCCCAGACCGCGGAAACCATCCTCACCCGCGAAGGCATCGAGACCCGGCGCTACACGGTCCGCCTGAAGCCGAACACCAGCAAGGGTTTCAGCACGGATGCAGCGCAGTCGCAACTGCTGCACACCTTTGTCGCGGCCCGGGTCAATACCCGTTGGTACGCGGTGGACAACGGCGCACTGCCGTTCTGTGACCGGGTCTGCCGTTTGTCCGAAGCGCTGCACGGCGTCGAGTTTGTGAGTAGCAGCGACCAGCCCAGAGTAAGCGTCGATCAACCCCTGGTCAGCAGCCGCTGAAGCATCCGCTGCCCGGCTCCCCAGAACGTCCATCAGGAGAACGCCATGTCGCTCAATAACGTCGTCACCGCGTTTCTTGCGCAAGACAGCGGCAAGCGCGAAGCGCATCCATGGTCGCCGGCATCGCCGGCCGAGCGCCGCGCCCCGATCGGGCGCGACGCTGGCGAAGCGCGCCGAAACCTGACAGCATCCATTGCCGGTGCCTGGGCTCACGGTGCAGCGATGGACAAGGCGTGCGCGAAACCGTCGGAGTGCTTGCCGGATGCCACGGTCGCTTGTCGGCTGCGGGCGTTCGACGAGATGGCCGACGCGATCTGGATCGTCGGCCCGGACGGTTGCGTGCGCTGTCGAAACCATGCCGCCCAACATTTGCAGGAACTGCGTTGGTCGGGCGCCGGTCGCTTCGGGACCATGGCCGAAGTGGTGCTGCGGCCGGGACTGCTGGCGCGCATCGGCGAGTTGGGTCACGATGTTGCCGAGTACAGCCTGAGCGACGAGCAGGCGACCACCCCCGCTACCCGCAATATCGGCCTGGAGGTCCGGCCGCAGCGCGGCGCCGATGGCGGTATCGAACATTACGTGCTGCAGGCCCGCGACGTGAGCGAAGAGTGGTGGCGCGAACAGGCCCTGCACGACCGCAACATCGAGCTGGAGCGCGCCTACCAAAAGCTCAAGGAAGCGCAGAACCAGTTGCTGCAGTCGGAGAAGATGGCCTCGATCGGCCAACTGGCCGCCGGGGTGGCGCACGAGATCAACAACCCGATCGGCTACGTGCACTCCAATCTGGGCACTCTGCTCACCTACGTCACCGCACTGCTGGCCCTGCTCGACAATTACGACCGACTGGTCTGCTCGACCCCGGACCTGGACCCGGTGATCCTCGCGCAGATCGACGAACAGAAGCGCCACTTCGACTTCGAGTACCTACAGACCGACCTCCCGCAGTTGCTGGCCGAATCGCGCGAGGGCATCGAGCGGGTCAAAAAGATCGTGCACGACCTGCGCGACTTCTCCCGTGCCGGCGAACTCGAAAGCAGCGATTGGGTGCAGGCCGATCTGCACCAGGGTCTGGAAAGCACCTTGAACATCGTCTGGAACGAGCTCAAATACAAGGCCGAAGTGGTTCGCGACTATGGCGAATTGCCGCAGATACGCTGTCTTCCCTCGCAGCTCAACCAGGTGTTCATGAACCTGTTGGTGAATGCCGGGCACGCGATCGATTCGCATGGGCGCATTCAAATTTCCACCCGACTGCTCGATGGCGAGGTCTGCGTCAGTATTGCCGACAACGGCAGCGGTATGACGACCGAGCAGATCGGTCGCATCTTCGATCCGTTTTTCACCACCAAGCCGGTCGGCAAGGGCACCGGGCTCGGCCTGTCGCTTAGCTACAGTATTATCAGCAAACACCACGGACGTATCGAGGTGGACAGTGCCCCGGGTCAGGGCAGTACGTTCCGGGTGTTTCTGCCGATCGAATCCGCTGCGGCGGAACCCGAGGAGGAAGTGCGATGATCAGCATGAGCCTGTCCGAACTCGACGACGCCGTTGCCGGCGAGGCGCCCGCCGCGGCGCCGCGACTGCTGCTGGTCGACGACGAGCGCAACATCCTGAGCAGCCTGCGCCGCTCGATCCAGACTATGCCAGCGGAGCTGTTTGGCGGCCGCCCCGAGGTCGAGTGCTTCGACGATCCACTGAAGGCCCTGGTCCGCGCCGGTGAACAGGCCTTCGATCTGGTCATCTCGGACTACCGCATGCCTGGGATCGATGGCGTCGAGTTCCTCAGCCGCCTGATCAGGCTGCAACCGAGCATCGCACGGCTGATCTTGAGCGGCTATGCCGACATGCAGGCGGTGGTCGCCGCGGTCAACCGCACGCAAATCTGCCGCTTCATCAGCAAGCCCTGGGATGACCAGGCGCTGGGCTCGGCGATCGGGCAGGCGCTGGAGACCCGCCGACTTCAAGTCGAGAACAAGCGCCTGGCCGATCTGGTCCGTGTGCAACAAGGTGAGCTTTCGGCCAGCCGCGTCGCGCTGCAGCGCATGGAGCAGCTATACCCCGGTCTGACCCAGGTCAAACGCAGCGCCGACGGCGCAATCGAATTGGATTGGGAAGACGATCCGCCCACGTAGGGCGGGAACGGGGAAAAATACAGTCGTGCGGCCAAACGCAGCGTAGCCGCCATCCCCGACTGCAAGCTCAGCAGCCCTGCCGCGCAGACACACCCATCGCCCCGGTGCCTTCGCCCTTGTCCTTGACCGCGTCGGGCGGATGCACGGTGGATGCGCAGCGCTTGTCCACCCTACTTGCGGCTGACTGCGATCGGTGAATGGCAGACGGACTCAAGCCGCCGCCTGATACATCCCGATCCGCCGCAGCTTTTCGTAGCGCTGGGTCAGCAGTACATCGACATCGAGCTTTTCCAACTCGACGAGCTCGGCCAGCAACAACTGGCGGATGCGATCGGCGGTGTCCTTGGGATCGCGGTGCGCGCCGCCCAGCGGTTCTGGCACGATCTGGTCGATCAGGCCGTGTTCGAGCAGACGCGTCGCGGTCAGCCCCATCGCATCGGCGGCGTCGCGGGCCTTGTCGGCACTCTTCCACAGGATCGAGGCACAACCCTCCGGGGTAATCACCGAATAGGTCGAATACTGCAACATCAAGGTGCGGTCGCCGACGCCGATCGCGAGCGCGCCACCGGAACCGCCCTCACCGATCACCGTACACAGGATCGGCACCTTGAGCTTGCTCATCTCCAAAAGATTGCGTGCGATCGCCTCGCTCTGCCCGCGTTCCTCGGCGCCGACGCCGGGGTAGGCGCCGGGGGTATCGATAAAGGTCAACACCGGCAGATTGAAGCGTTCCGCCATCTGCATCAGGCGCAGCGCCTTGCGGTAACCCTCCGGCCGCGGCATGCCGAAATTGCGCCGCACCTTGGCCTTGGTATCGCGGCCCTTCTGGTGGCCGATAATCATCACCGACTTGCCGTCGACGCGGGCGATACCGCCGACGATCGCCGGATCGTCGGCAAACGCGCGGTCGCCGGCCAGCTCGTGGAACTCGCTGGCGATCATGCGGATGTAATCCAGCGTGTACGGCCGCAGCGGATGCCGGGCCAGTTGCGCGACCTGCCAGGAAGTCAGATTGGCGAAAATTTCCTCGGTCTTCTGGCGCAGCTTGGCCGACATGCGCCCGGCCTCGCGGTCGATGTCGATCGCGCTGCCGGCGCCGGCCTGACGCAGCTCTTCGATCTTGGCTTCGAGATCGGCCAGCGGCTGTTCAAAATCGAGATAATTCGGATTCATTGCGGGTCCACGGTGGCGCCGGACGCGCAGTATGCGCGGGCGCGGGCAGCAGATCAATGCAATCGACCGGACACGGCGGCAGGCACAGATCGCAGCCGGTACAAAGCTCGGCGATCACCGTATGCATCAGCTTGGCCGCGCCCAGGATCGCATCGACCGGACAGGCTTGGATGCACTTGGTGCAGCCGATGCACTCGTCCTCGCGGATGAACGCCAGCGTGCGCGGCGCCTCCACGCCATTTTCCGGATTGAGCGGCAACACCGCGCGCCCGAGCAAACCCGCCAGCGCACGAATCCCCTCGGCCCCACCCGGCGGACACTGATTGATCTCAGCCAGTCCGGCCGCGATCGCCTCGGCATACGGCCGACAGGCCGGATAACCGCAGCGCGTACACTGCGTCTGCGGCAGCAGCTGGTCGATGCGCTCGATCAGATCGGAATCGCTCATGCCGCAACCATAGCCACACTGACCCAAGGACAGCGCCATTGTCGCAGACAGCGGCGACCGCGGTTTGCCGGCGGACAGCAGTGCGAAACACGCCTGCTCCGCTCCGGCTCGATCGCCGTGGCCGGTTCGCTGCGGCCAGCACGACCGCCACCGGCAGGTCGGCTATGCTCGCCGAAGCATGGCGGCCTGGGAACCGCAGTCGCAGGATTTGAGACGGGCAGGGGGTAACAAGCCAGCATGTCCAATCGGAATTCGTCAAATGCGTGGTTTAAGCGGGCCGTAAGCCTCGCCATCAGAGCGACGGTTTCGGCGCGGCTAAGGCCAACCGGCAGCGGGTGGCAGTCATGACCCTGGCACTGGCGGTGACGCGCTTGTTCTGGGCGAAGAGCCATCCTGCCGACGGGAGGTTTCATCCATTGGTGCTGCATTTGCTGGATGTGGCAGCCAGTGCCGATGCGATCTTGATGCGCGAACCGGCAGGCTCGCGGCAGCGACTGGCCGCCGTGCTCGGCATGGATTGGCAGACGGCAAGGCCGTGGTTGCTGCTACTGGTCGCCTGCCATGACCTGGGCAAGGGCTGCCCCGGCTTTCAGTGCAAGTGGAAAAATCTATCCGGACTGGATGCCGGCGCAAGTCCGGACACCACAATCAATCACGCTTTTGTCAGCCAGGTCGAACTGCTGTCCTTATTGGTAGAACTGGGCTGGCCGGAAGGCGCGGCAGAGCTGGTGGCGGATGCGGTGGGGTGTCATCACGGCGAGCGCGCGAGCCCGACAACCTTGACCAATCTGGAAGGCAACCGCAGGGCGCTGGGAAAATCCGAGTGGCACACAGCCCGTCGCGCCATTTTTGAAGCCTTGATCGATGTCTTAGCGCCGACTGCGCCTCCGACCAAGCCCACACTCTCCGGCCCAGACTTCATGCTGCTGGCCGGGCTGACCAGCTTCGCCGATTGGATCGGTTCGAACGAACAGTATTTTCCGTTTGGCACCCCCGAGGATTGCGCCGACCTGCCTAACTGGTTCGAAACGCGGCGCCAACAAAACGCAGAAGAAGCCTTGAACAAAACCGGCTGGCTGGCACGTTTGCCGCTGGCATCCACACAACACACCTTCGACGCCGTGTTTGAATTCAATCCACGCCCTTTGCAGCGGGCGGTCGTCGAAGCGCTGCAAACCATCGAGCAGCCTGCGATTCTGCTGGTCGAAGCGCCGATGGGCGAAGGCAAAACGGAAGCTGCGCTATACGCCCACCTGGAGTTGCAACGCCGGCTCGACCATCGCGGTTTGTACGTGGCCTTGCCAACCAAAGCCACGGGCAACGCCATGTTTCGTCGTGTCCTGAAGTTCCTTCGCAACCAGCAGTGCGATCGCCCGCTCGATCTGCAACTACTGCACGGTGGCGCGCTGCTGAACGATCACTACCAGCAACTCAAACCCGGCGGTATCTTCGACGAAGCCACCGGCGGCGAAGTCCGTGCAGGCGAATGGTTCACCCACAAGAAGCGCGCTTTGCTGTCGGAATACGGCGTCGGCACCATTGACCAAGCGTTGCTCACCATTCTTCCCGTACGCCACCAGTTCGTGCGGCTGTGGGGCCTGGCCAACCGTGTGGTCGTGTTCGATGAGATCCATGCTTACGACGCCTACACCGGCACGCTCCTGCTGCACCTGCTGCGCTGGTTGCTGGCGCTGGGTTCATCCGTCGTTCTGCTATCGGCAACACTGCCGCCGCAAATCCGGCGCCAGCTTGCCGAACTGACCGGCGCGAAGCCGCCCGAGCAGGAAGCAGCCTATCCGCGCCTATCGGTCTATCAAAACGGGCAGGTGGCGCGGCAGATCGCGTTCGACGCCGACCCCGAGCGTCGCTTGCGCCTGACTCTTGCCCCCATCACTGCCGACTTGCCTGCCATCAAAGTCGCACTTGACCAGAGGCTTGCGCAAGGCGGTTACGCCCTCGCATTGCTCAATACCGTGCAGCGCGCGCAGCAGTTGTATCGGGACTACGGCGTGGGAGAACCATTGATCATCGACGGTGAGCCAGTCGGTAAACGCCTTGCCGACGACACCGAAGTCTACCTTTTCCACGCGCGCTTTCCCGCCGATCAGCGACAGCGGCGCGAAGATGCCGTACTCAAACTATTCGGCCCGCCCATTGAGGATGAAGCAAACGCGCGCGCAGGACGAAAAATCCTCATCGCCACCCAGGTCGCCGAACAAAGCCTTGATCTCGATTTCGACCTGATCGCCACTGATCTTGCGCCCATCGATCTGCTGTTGCAACGCGCCGGCCGCTTGTGGCGACACCGCCGCGACGTACGCCCATTGACCGAACCTGAGTTGATCGTCGCCGGGCTCGCAGAAGACCCGCCGCCCTCGTTCGGCAAGCCCTTATGGTGGGGCGCCGTCTACCGTGAAGACGTGCTGCTACGCACCCGTAGTCTGTTGCGCGACAAGACCACCATGCAATTGCCGGACGAAATCGACAAGCTGGTCGCAACGGTTTACGAGGAAGAAGTCGGCGTGGACGAAACGCTGGAAGTCCGCCTGAACCGGGCCATGCAGGAAGCGCTTGGCGTCGAATACGCCCATGTCGGTGCGGCAAATCAAGCCATCATCGGATTCCCCGACGACGGCTCGTGGAAGTCCAGCGCCCATTTCACGCTTTATGACGACGACGAGCCCAGCGTACACCGCAGCCTCAAAGCCAAAACCCGCATCGGCGACGATTCCGTCGTCGTCATTCCGATCTTCGAGGCAGATGCCTTCGACACCACCATCGAGCCCGATTTTGCGCGGGCGAAAGCCTGGTTCCTGCGCGCCATGAGCGTGTCGCGCAAGGGCATCGTCAAGCCTTTGCAAAGGGCAGGCGTGCCGGAAGGCTGGAAAAAGAACGCGCTACTTAGAAATTGCTACCCGCTGCGACTCGACGACGAATCGCGTTGGATCACTGACGCCAGCATTCAGCTCTCGGCCGAGCTGGGGCTGGTTTATCACGACAAGGAGACCGTATGAGCGCGCAACAGAGCCGCTTCAACCTGATCGACGAACCCTGGATTCCCGTGCGGTGGCTAAACGGACAACGGGATGATCGGCCAGAAGAACTCGGCATCCGTGACACCCTGCTGCGCGCCAAGGACATCGCGGTCATCGAAGACGCCTCGCCTCTGGTCGTCGCCGCCTTGCACCGCCTTCTACTCGCCGTGCTGTATCGCGCACTGGAAGGCCCGACCGACATCAATCAGGCCAAGGACTGGTTCAAAGCAGGTTTGCCCGAAGGAAAAATCAGCGCCTATCTGGAAAAGTGGCGGGATCGATTCTGGTTGTTCGACGAGACGCAGCCGTTCGGCCAGATTCCCGATTTCGAGCCGAAAACCTGGCGCGCATGGACAGCGCTCGCTGCCGAACACAACGCCGACAACGCCAAAGTGCTATTCGACCATATCGACGTGACGCGCCCGGACGTTGTACCCGCTCGCACGACTGCCCGCTGGATGCTGGCAACCCAGACGTTTTCGGTGAGCGCAGGCAAGAGCGAGTTGTCGCACACCGGCACCGCGCCTTCGGCGACGGCGGCGATGGCCTTGCCGGTAGGGCGCAATCTGGAAGACACGCTGCTGTTCTGCCTCGTCCCGCAGAACCGCGCGGTGTTCGCCCATGATTTACCCATCTGGGAGCGTACTGCCGACTCGGTGGCGAGTCTTAAATCTGGCGTGGAACGCGCAATCGGTGGAATCGCCGACCGTTACACCTGGCGAACGCGTGCAATCCGGCTACGTAGCGACGATGCAGGGAACGTCAGCGCTTTGGCGTTCGCGTCCGGGGTGGAGAACGCCTCGAAGGACGGCCTTGATCCCATGCTTGCTTACCGCGTCGACAAAGACAAAGGCCGCTTGCCGATTCAATTCAAGGAGCGCGGCCTGTGGCGTGACTTCGACTCTCTGCTGCCGGACGACGCACGCCTCGCACCAGCGGTGATCGAGCACGCCGCTACGCTGACGCGCTTTGTGCGCGAGCGTTTTCCGAGTTCGGTCATGGTACTGGGACAGGCCAACAACAAGGCCAAGATCGAGTACTGGCGCATGGAGCGTTTCGCGTTGCCGCAAGCCATGCTCGGCGACCGCGCGATTCGCAGCGAAATCCGCCAGCTTCTCGGTGACGCCGAAGAAACCCAGAAAGCGCTATGGCAAGCTTGCCGCCGCTTCGCCCGCGATCTGTTGAGCCGTGGCGAACGCGACCCTGACGCCAAGGATGTCGGGAAGTTCATCGAGCAGATGCCCGCCAGCGCCAGCTACTGGTCCAGGCTAGAAGCCGCGTTTAACGACACCCTGCACCACTACACACTGGAACGCGACCCCGACGAAATTCGCTGCGATTGGCTGAAAACCGTGCGGGCAGCCCTGGGTGACGCTTGGGATCAACACGCCGCCAGCATTTCGACCAGCGATGCCTGGGCGATCCGGGCGATGGTTCGTGCCGAAGGAGCCATCGGCAAACAGCGCAAGAGTTTGAACGACGAAATCCAGAAATACCCGCGTTACCAAACCCCACAGGAGGAAACAGCATGAGCGGACTTATCGCGTGGCTGGAAGAACTGAACGAAACGGACAGCAAGGCCCGAGCGGTGCTGCGTCGTAGCCTCGCTTTCGACCCCGGACAGCACATTCCGGCTTTTCCCTACGTCGAGCCTTTTCTGAAAGGCGAGCAAGAGGGCTGGCGGCGCGATGTGCATTACCTCGTCGCTGCGCTGTGGGCCGCGCATTGGCGTGAAGGGCGATCTGGGGCGACCGTCTCTCTTGCCCGCGCTAGTGCAACGCACCAAGTCGAAAGTGGGTCGGCGAGTACTGAGCGGCGGTTCATCAATCTGCTGGACGCGGATAGTGAACAAATCCCGTACCGCTTGCGCCAGATGACGGCTCTGCTGGGCGAACAACCTATCGATTTTCAAACCCTGCTAGATGACCTGATTCGCTGGAATGGCGAATCCAAATTGATACAGACCAAATGGGCACGTGACTTCTATCGCACCCTCAACCCCACTCCCCAGACTCAACCCGACACCGCCACGGAGACCGCCGCATGAAAACCCTGATCGAGATTCACGTCCTGCAGAACTTTGCGCCTTCCAACCTCAACCGCGACGATACCGGCGCGCCGAAGGATGCCTTCTTCGGCGGTACGCGCCGGGCGAGGGTGTCGAGCCAGTGCGACAAACGTGCGGTGCGACAGTTCTTCGCCGAGAAAATGCGCGAAGGCGTGTTCAGCACGGATGAACTGGCGGTACGCACCAAACGCGTCTATCAGGCCATCGTCGACGAACTGAAAGACAAGCGCGACCCAGCGGAAACACGGGTGAAAGCCGAAATTGCGTTGTCCTACGTCAAGCTCAAGGCAGCGGAAGGTGGCAAAACGCAATACCTATTGTTCCTCGGCCGCCGGGAAATCTCGGCGCTGGCGAAGATCATCGACGAATGCTGGGATGAGATCGTCGCCGCCGCCGAGGGCGACACCGAGAAGCCGAAAGGCAAGGCAAAAAAAGCCGCCGCAAGCGCCGCACCCAAAGAAGTTCAGGCACGCATTGAAGCGGCTTTCGATGGTGGTAAAGCCGTCGATGTCGCGCTGTTCGGCCGGATGCTCGCCGACATGCCTGAGAAAAACCAGAACGCTGCCTGCCAGGTCGCTCACGCGATCTCGACCCACGCGGTCGAGCGCGAATTCGATTTCTATACGGCAGTTGACGACCTGAAGCCGGAAGACACTGCTGGAGCGGACATGATGGGCACCATCGAGTTCAACTCGGCCTGCTACTACCGCTACGCTGTGGTCGATTGGGCGAAGCTCACTGAGAACCTGCAAGGCGACGCGGAACTTGCCGCCAAGGGGCTGCGCACCTTTCTGCAAGGTTTTGTCATGGCCGAACCCACCGGCAAGCAGAACACCTTTGCCGCGCACAACCCACCGGAGTTCGTTGCTGTCACGGTTTGCCACGATGCCGCTCCACGCAACCTCGCCAACGCCTTCGAGACGGCGATCCGCGCCAAGGCGGGCGAAGCGCTGACGCGTAAATCGGCCGAAGCACTCGCAGCCAAAGGACAGGTGCTTGAAAAGGCGTACCCGCGGAACGGTAAAACCTTGGTACTCAATCTCGCGCATGCCGACTTGAGCGGCTTTGGTGCGGAGCAGACTTCGCTGGACGATGTGCTGGAAGCAGCGCTCAAAGCCGTGCAGGGTTGAAGCCATGCCCACATTACTTTTACGACTGGCGGGGCCGATGCAATCCTGGGGCACGACCAGCCGCTTCGACCAGCGCGATACCGGCAAGGAGCCCAGCAAGTCCGGCGTGGTTGGCTTGCTCGCCGCTGCGCTGGGAATTGACCGCGAAAACTGGGTCGAACTTGAACCGCTGACGCGGCTGACAATGGGCGTGCGCCACGACCGGCCCGGTGTATTGAAGCGCGACTATCAAACGGCGGGCTGCGCAGCGACCGATACGATTATCCGTGCAGATGGAAGTCAAGCCAAGGATGGCGGCGTGGTATCAAATCGCCACTACCTTGCTGACGCGACGTTCCTCGTCGGGCTGCAAGGCCCGGACCGTGCATTGCTCGAACTCACTCTCGCCGCCTTGCAGAACCCGGTCTGGCCGTTGGCATTGGGACGTAAATCCTATGTGCCATCGGAACCCATCTGGCTTGAAGACGGCATTGTTGATGCACCCTTGCTGGAAGCACTCACTACCTGGCCGTGGGTCACCACGCTGCGCCGCTACGAGACCGCCCCCGAGCGCTTGCTGGTGTCGCTGGAGTCGCAAGACGGCAGCGGCACGCTACGCATGGACCAGCCTTTGTCTTCGTTCGCCGAGCGGCGTTTCGGAGCGCGTTACGCACGCTCCGAATGGGTGAATGTGCAGCGGGAGGACAACCATGCTCCTGCATAGAATTCACCTGAACCCACGTTGCAAGGAAGCGCGCCGCGACCTCGCCGACCCCTACCAGATGCACGCGACGCTGTGCCGTGCGTTCTTTCCGCAAGAAACGAAATGCCCGCCGGGCGCGTTGCTGTGGCGACAAGAACCGGAAACCGACCGTGAAGGCCGACCGCGTGTGCTGGTTCAATCCCGCGTCACACCTGACTGGTCGCGGATTCCTGTCCCGGACTGGCTCGCGCAAGCGGAGCCCGGCATCGACCTCGTGCAAAAGCTCGCGCTCCATGCCTTGCAGGCCGGACAAACCTTCCGTTTCCGATTGCGCGCCAATCCCTGCAAGACCGTGCAGGGCAAGCGGCAGGGGCTGGTTCACCCCGACGCGCAACGCGAATGGCTGGCGCGCAAGGGCGAGCAACACGGTTTTACTTTGCCAGAATCCACCACGCCGGATTACTTCGATTTCATGCAGAGCCCAGATGGCCGCACCCATCACGATGTCCGCATCTCGCACGAGCAAATGCTTAAGGGAAGCCAGCACGGCGGACATGTCATCCAGGTTTATGCGGTGTTGTTGGAAGGGCGGCTTGCCGTCGCCGATGCCGTACAATTCAGCAGGGTATTGGAGACCGGGATCGGTCACGGTAAAGTCATGGGACTCGGATTGCTGTCCGTTGCACCGTCTCCGGGGTAGCTTGCATCCCTTCGGTCTCGCCAAGCTGGTTTGCGTTCGTTCTGCGGCAAAGCTTGAGAAGTGACGCTGTAAAGTCGGAGAATCATGCTCGCAACGACGCGGAACCATCGCATGTAAAAAAGGAGCGAATCATGGAATGGCGAGGCCGCGTTGTTTCTGACCCAGAAATTCTGGTGGGCAAACCCATCATCAAAGGCACGCGCATTTCCGTCGAGCTCATCATCGGCTGGCTGGCCAACGGATGGACGTTTGAGCAACTGCAGGAGTCTTATCCGCACATCACCCGCGAAGACATTCTGGCGGCGTTGGCTTTTGCGGCCGAGATGATGCAGGAAGAGAAGTACATTGCCCGCCACAAGGCCGTTGCGTGAAACCCTTGTTGCTGGTCAATGAAAACTTTCCAGCGCCCGCGCTCAAGCGACTACGGGCCGACGGTTTCGATGTTGTCGCCGTGACCGAGGAGATGCCTGGTGCGTCAGACCGGAGGGTGCTTGAACGCGCACGCGAGCTTGGGCGCTGGTTGGTTACGTTCGACCGTGACTATGGCGAGCTGGTGTTTCTCCACGAACTGCCGCCGCCACCTGCAATCGTTTACATCCGGCAGGAGCCGATCCCTCCCGATGCCCCTGCCGAATGGCTGGCAGGCCTATTGTCGGATCCGGAGCTGCAATCGGGCTGTTTCATTACCCTGGGCAGCAATACCATCCGGCGGCGCGCCTTGCCTGCAGCATCCTGATGGCTGATCTCCTGCCCCCGCTCAAACCTCTGCCGATCAAGGAGCGGCTGGCCGTTCTGTTTATCGAAAAAGGCCAGCTCGACGTGCTCGACGGCGCCTTCGTGGTGGTGGACAAGACCGGCGTGCGTACCCACATACCGGTCGGTGGGGTGGTTTGTCTGATGTTGGAGCCGGGCACGCGGGTATCGCATGCCGCCTGTGCGCTGGCCGCACGCGTCGGCACACTTTTGGTTTGGATCGGGGAAGCCGGCGTGCGTCTGTACTCGGCCGGTCAGCCGGGTGGCGCACGTTCGGACAAATTGCTGTACCAGGCCAGGCTGGCGCTGGACGATGGCCTGCGCCTGAAAGTCGTGCGCAAGATGTACGCGCTGCGCTTCGGCGAAGAGCCGCCGCAGCGCCGCTCGGTCGAACAACTGCGTGGCATCGAAGGCGCGCGCGTGCGCGAGACCTACAAACGCATCGCCGCCAAGTACGGCGTAAGCTGGAAGGCCCGCAACTACGACACCAGCGATTGGGACAAAGGCGACCTGCCCAACCGCTGCCTGTCGGCCGCGACCTCGTGTCTGTATGGCGTTGCCGAAGCCGCCGTGCTTGCCGCCGGCTACGCGCCGGCGATCGGCTTTATCCATACCGGCAAGCCGCTGTCGTTCGTTTACGACGTGGCGGATGTGTACAAGTTCGATACCGTGGTACCGGTGGCGTTCCGCATCGCCGCGCGCAGTCCCGGCAATCCGGAACAGCAGGTGCGGATCGCCTGCCGCGACATTTTCCGCGAATCGCGGCTGCTCGAACGCATCATCCCCGGCATCGAAGACATGCTGGCGGCCGGCGAAATCTCTCCGCCCGAGCGATTCGACGAGCAGGTCGGCCCGGCCATTCCCAACCCGGCGAGTATCGGCGATGCTGGTCATCGTGCTTGAAAATGCGCCGCCGCGCCTGCGCGGACGCCTGGCCATCTGGCTGCTCGAAGTGCGCGCCGGGGTTTATGTCGGCGACTATTCGGCTAAAGTACGCGAGATGATCTGGAGTCAGGTCGAAGCCGGCCTCGAAGAAGGAAATGCGGTCATGGCGTGGCGCACCAACAACGAAGCCGGATTCGACTTCCTGACCCTGGGCCAGAACCGTCGGATACCCGTTGAAATCGACGGCGCCAAGCTGGTTAGCTTTCTGCCGTTGGACAGCAAAGATGCTCCTTGAAAACGTAGCAATCGACGACCAAACCGCCGGTAGATTGCGGGCAAGTTGAAAAACCACGGTGAATCAACCGGTTGGAAGAAGTGTGTTCCCCACTCGCGTGGGGATGAACCG